>JACDEG010000030.1 GCA_013816505.1 Pyrinomonadaceae bacterium
AGAAGCGAAAGCCATCAAAATCAATTGGCAGTTCTCAATCGAGTCAGCCAGAACCAAGTTGAATAGACATTATCAGCAGGTCAACACTGAGAACGCAGATTATCAAAAAACTTAATTTCCAATGTAGTAAAGTATTTCGGTATCAAGATCAAACAAAAGCCTCGTCATGACTGGTTGTTACCTTTGCCTTTTGCCTTCCTACTTGAAGGTGATTGCGTTTCAGCCACGCCGGCCTCCGTCGAGTGCGAATGCCGAGCCGCCTTCGAGTAGCGCGTTCATCTTGTCGACCGAAGTTGCTTCGGCGTAGACGCGGAGCACGGGCTCGGTCCCCGATTGGCGGAACAGCAGCCACGATTCGTCGTCACATAAAAGCTTCGTGCCGTCCATCGTGTCGACGCCGGTCACGCGGCACTTCGCGACTGAGTCGGGTGGGGCGGAGCCGAGCGTGGCGACGAGTTGCAGGCCGCGCGAGACCTCGATGTGTAGGTCGCGGCGCCCGAAGTGGAACTCGCCGTACTCGCGATGCATCTCGCTGACCATTTCGGTCGGAGTCTTGCCGGCGGCGACGATGGCTTCAAGAAAAAGCAACGAGTTAAGAATCCCGTCGCGTTCGGGGAGATGACCTTTGACACCGATGCCGCCCGACTCTTCGGCGCCGAGCAGGATGTCTTCGCGCAGCATCAGGTCGGCGATGTACTTAAAGCCGATGGGCGTGTCGTAAAGTTTCAGATTGTGCGCGGCGGCGATGCGTTTCGTCAGCACCGATTGCGAGAAGGTGCAGACGACGCCGCCCGACATCCGCCGTTCACGCGCAAGGTGCAGCAGAATGAGCGGCACGACCTGGTGCATCGTCATCGTCTCGCCGTCGTTGCCAACCGCGCCGAGCCGGTCCGCGTCGCCGTCCGTCGCCAAACCGACGAGCGCCCCCGATTCGCGAACGCGCTGTTTGAGCGGCGCGAAGTTACGATCAATCGGTTCCGGCGCGACGCCGCCGAAGAGCGGGTCACGCGACGCGCGGATCGTCTCGACTTCGAGCGCGCCGCCTTGCAGAAAACTTTCGACCCACCGCCCGCCCGTGCCGTGCATCGGGTCAACGACGACGCGTGCCGGTGTGCGGCGGAGTCGCTCAAGGTCGACGTAGGAGGAAAGCTGCGCGCGATAACTTTTGATTGACGCGGCCAGCACATCCAGGTGGTGTGGATCAGCAACGGAGAGGGCGCCGCGCTGCGGTGGTGTGGCGTCGATCAGTGATTCGACAAGCACCGTCGTCTCCGGCGCCGCGCTGCCGCCCCACGCCGCTTTGATCTTGAAGCCGTTGAACTGCGCCGGGTTGTGCGACGCAGTGATGACGACCCCGCCGGCGGCGTTGTGCTCGCGTACCGCCCATGAGATCAGCGGCGTCGGCGCGTCGCCTTCAAACAGCACGACGGTGAAATTGTTGCCGGCGAGAACTTCCGCCGCCCGCGCCGCGAATTGTTCAGAGAGAAATCGCCGGTCGCACCCGACGATCACCAGCGGCGCGCGTGTCTGCGACGGATCAACCTGACGGGCCGCGCTTCCGTTTGACTGTCGCTCGTGTGATTGGCGCAGGTAATCCGCGTAAGCCTGTGCGACTCGTTCGACGTTGGCGAACGTGAACTCGTGCGCGATGACGGCGCGCCAGCCATCGGTGCCGAAGCGGATCGGCGTGAGTGCGGAGAGTCGGCTCACAGCGCACCTCCGGTCTGTGTGTAGTCGGTCAACGAAGACTTGTCGCCGAGCACCGCACCCGCGCCGACCTGAGCCGAGCGCCCGACGTGACAGCCGCGCCCGATAATCGCGCCGAAGACCTGCGCGCCTGTGCCGACGCGCGTGTGCGGCCAGATGACAGAGTTTTCGACGCGCGCCTTTTCTTCGATGTGACACCCCTGGCCGAGCACCGAGTTGATGATCTGCGCGCCGGGCTTGATCGTGCAGTCGTCGGCGATCATCGACAACTCGTCGATCTCGGCGGCGGTTGCCGAATCAAACTCGCCGCGCCGTGCGGGCAACTCTGTGCGCGCGACCCGTCCGGCGAGCAGGTCAAGGTGCGCCTGCATGTAACGTGCGGGCGTGCCGATGTCGATCCAATAAGATTGCTGTGGGATGTGGGCATAGAAGCTTTCGCCGCGCTTCAACAAATCGGGGAACAAACCGTACTCGAAAGAGTACGGTTCACCCGCCGGGACGTAGTCGAGGATGTGCGGTTCAAGCACGTACGTCCCGGCGTTGATCGTGTTGACGCTGATCTCGTCGGCCTTCGGCTTTTCGAGGAAGCGGCGAATGCGTCCATCAGACTCCGTCTCGACGAGTCCGTAAGAACTGGGGTTGTCAACCGGCGTCAGAACCACCGTCGCTGCGGCCTTCCGCCCCTGATGCTCGCGGATCACCGCTTCAAGATCGAGGTCGGTGAGGATGTCGCCGTTGAAGACGACGGTCGGCTCGCGGATCAACTCCTCGGCGAATTTGTACGCGCCGGCGGTGCCCATCGGCTGCGGCTCGACGGTGTAGGTAATCTTGACGCCGTAATCAGAGCCGTCGCCGAGTTGTTGTTCGATCTTCAGCGGCTGGTAGGAAAGCGACAGCGTGATGTGCGTGATTCCGGCGCGTCGCAACGTGTCGATTTGATAGAGCAGAAACGGGCGGTTGCAAATCGGTACGACGGGCTTCGGTGTGTAGACCGTCAATGGTCGGAGTCGCGTGCCTTTGCCGCCTGCGAGAATGAGTGCTTGCATAAGTTTATTACCGAAGTTTGACAGTGGAGGTGAGACCCGCTCAAGTCGGTCAGAAAATCGGTTCGCAGGCCGGCTTGATAATGCTCACACTCCACCCGTCACGCGGTCGTTTGGTGTGCGGATGAAAAGCGGCGCAGAGTCTAACATCCGCCATCATTTTATTTCAATCGGTCGCGCCCGCCGGGAACGAAGTCGATGCTTGACACCCTCATCAACGATGGTCAATAGTGAATCGAAGTGATGAATCCTTAGCACCAAATGCAGAATACAGAACACAGAATACGGAACATAGAATATGGAATGCAGAACACACAGTTCAGCGCCTTTCTCTGTGACCGTCATGACTGGTTTTTACTTTCGCCTTTCTACTTACCATGCTCTGATTTTTCTATTTAGATTTTGAGGTGCGTTTATGCCAGACAACAAAGAAGCTGTGATCATCAGCGCGGTGCGGACACCGACCGGCAAGTTTCAGGGAACGCTGAAAGACTTTTCCGCAACCGACCTCGGCGCGCTGGTCGTGCGCGAAAGCGTGCGGCGCGCGGGCGTCCGCCCCGAAGATGTCGACGAAGTCATCCTCGGCTGCGTCATTCAGGCCGGCCTCGGTCAGAATCCGGCGCGGCAGGCGGCGCTCAACGGCGACATACCATTCGGTGTCTCCGCCGTCACCATCAACAAGGTCTGCGGGTCGGGGCTGAAGGCGGTGATGATGGCCGCGCAGGGCATCAAACTCGGCGACACCGAAGTGGTCGTCGCCGGCGGGATGGAGTCAATGACGAACGCTCCGTATGTGCTGCCGAAGGCGCGCGAGGGCTATCGGATGGGTAACGGCGTGCTGGTCGATGCGATGATTAACGATGGACTATGGTGCGCCTTCGAAAATTACCACATGGGCAACACCGGCGAAGTCGTCGCCGAGCGATACCACGTGACACGCGCCGAGCAGGATGAGTATTCGCTCAACTCGCACCATAAGGCAGCGGCGGCAATCAAGGCCGGGAAGTTCAAAGATGAGATTCTGCCCATCGAAGTCCCGCAGAAAAAAGGCGCGGCGCTTGTCTTCGACACCGACGAATCGGTGCGTGAAGACACTTCGCTCGAAGCGCTGACCAAACTGAAGCCGGCGTTTAAGAAGGAGGGCGGCACCGTCACCGCCGGCAACGCGCCCGGCGTCAACGACGGCGCGTCCGCGCTGGTCGTCACATCGCTCGAACGCGCCCGCGCGCTCGGCGTCGAGCCGCTGGCGCGCATCGCCGCGCAGGCCACCTCCGGCATTCAACCAGAACTGGTGATGATGGCCCCGGTCGAAGCGATCCGCAAAGTCTTGAAGAAGGCCGGATGGTCGCTCAATGAAGTCGACCTCATTGAGTTGAACGAAGCCTTCGCGGTGCAGGCGATTGCGATCACGAAAGAGCTTGGCCTCGACCCGCAGCGCGTCAACGTCAACGGCGGCGCGGTCGCGCTCGGTCACGCCATCGGGCAGTCGGGCTCGCGTCTGCTGACGACGCTGCTCTACGAAATGAAGCGGCGCAACGTCCGACGCGGCCTCGCGGCGCTGTGCCTCGGCGGCGGTAACGCGGTCGCAATGGCGGTCGAGCGGTAAACGGTGGTCGTTATCACAGGCGGTTGGGGAGCGAGCACCGAACAAGCGTTCGGTGCTTACCTGTCTTGAGTGCTGTGCTAAGATTCAATGCGAGGTGCTTACCTTGATGAAGTACACGATTGAATACGAACAAGAAGAGGATGGACGTTGGTTGGCGGAGGTGGTCGAACTACCAGGCGTGCTCGCTTATGGGCAGACACATGAAGAGGCTATCGCTAAAGCTCAAGCGCTCGCTTTGCGTGTGCTCGCAGATCAACTTGAACATGGGGAAGGTGCTCGTGAGATGATGAGCATCACGTTCGCTGCGGCATGAGCCAGTGGTCATCGGCAAAAGCGAGGCGGGTACTGGCGACGCTGTTTCGCATCGGATGGAGCATCAAGCGCGAGTCCGGCACATCTCACAAAGTTCTCTCACGTCTCGGTTGGGCTGACGTTATCTTCGCCTTCCATGACAAAGAAGAGATCGGACCGAAGATGTTAGCTCGGATTGCCAAGAAGACCGGCCTCAAGCCAGAAGACATGTAAGCGCCACGTTGTTTATAGACCGCACCGAACAAGCTGTTGCAGCGCGACGCCTCGATAGCTTCATTCTCATGCAGCCTTCATCGATGAGGTCGGCGGAGGCTGCTCGCTCGGCGCGGCTGAACAGCGGCATTGGATTGCTTCGATAGACTTCAAGCAAAAGAATTAAGCCACGAATTACACGAAGCACATGAATGAAATGTTTGACCGAGAACACATAGACCGCACAAGCAATACATTCTGATTGTCACCGATTTTTGTTGAGCAGAATTCTCAAGGAGTTGATTTGGTCGTGAGCGAAATTATCGGCGTCGTCGGCGCGGGGACAATGGGCAACGGCATCGCGCAGGTCGCGGCGCGCGCCGGCTATCAGGTGGTGCTGCGTGATGTGAAAGAAGAATTTCTTGAGCGTGGCTTAAAGGCCGTCGACCGCAGCCTGCAACGTGATGTCGATAAAGAGCGGATGCAGCCGGCGGAGAAGCGCGACGTGATCGAGCGCATTACGACGACGACCGATTTCGCCGCGCTCGCCCCGGCTAATTTCATTATCGAAGCGGTGACTGAGAATCTGGCAATCAAAACAGAAGTCTTTCGCGCGCTCGACGAAGTTGCGTCGCCCGCGGCGATACTCGCTTCAAACACTTCGTCAATCTCGATCACGAAACTCGGAGCGGCGACGCGGCGCCCGCACAAAGTAATCGGCATGCACTTTATGAATCCCGTCCCGGTGATGAAACTGGTCGAAGTTATTCGCGGCCTCGCCACTTCGGACGAAACCTACGAACGCACGCGCGCGCTCACCGAGCAGATGGGCAAGCAGGCACTCGAATGCAACGATTCGGCGGGATTCGTCTCGAACCGTGTTCTGATGCCGATGATTAACGAAGCGATCTTCGCACTTCACGAAAACGTCGCGACGCGCGAAAGCATCGACGGCATTATGAAGCTCGGTATGAATCATCCGATGGGGCCGCTGACGCTGGCCGACTTCATCGGCCTCGATGTCTGTCTGGCAATTATGAACGTGTTGCACGAAGAGCTTGGCGACCCGAAATATCGTCCCTGCCCGTTGCTGAAGCGTTACGTCGACGCGGGCTGGCTCGGAAAGAAAACTGGGCGCGGCTTCTACGAATACGAAAAGTGAGTTACGTTATGACAAGGTTGCCCGAAACACCTATCTCCCGACCACTCAATCCATAAAGTGATTTAATTGATGACAACTCTTGGCGGACAAATTCATTGTCAGCGGTGCCTCGCGACGAACGCCCTCGGGCGCGAACACTGCGCGCGGTGTGGCACGCGCCTGATGCTGGTGGTCGAGCCTTCGGCAGTTCGCTACGAAGATGAAACGACCTTCACCGACGGGCACGACGAGCACATGCTGGAGCGCGTCTCCGCGTTGGAGAACAGAATCGCGCGGCTGGCCGGCAAGCTGGAGGAAGCGCTCGGCTTGGTGCTGCGCCAGGCTCGCGCCTCGGAAGCGGATCACGCGCTACTCGAATCACTCGTCAGCCTACTCGTCGAAACCAAGGCCGTCAGTTCTTCGGCGCTGGAAACGAAATGGCGCGGTCGATGCGAGCGCGACGACGAGGCGCAGGCAGCCGCCGCCCGTCTGGAAGAAGTGCGCGCACGCACACTGACGCGCTACCACGGCGCCGAGCGTGGTCTGCTGTCACAATTAGTTACCGAAGGCTGCGCCGCAATTCGGCAGGGGCGAGAGCGCGTCGGCGTCCGCACGCTCGAACGAGCCGCCGCCATCGCGCCCGACAACGCGGCGCTGAACGGTTACCTCGGCGAACACTTTTACCGGCGCGGCAAAATGGCGCTGGCGCGGGACTATCTTGAGCGCGCGCATGCTTCAGAGCCGGCGGACGCTCGCGTGCGTCTGCTGCTCGGCCTGGCCTGCGCCGACGATGGCGAATCGTCGCGCGCGAAAGAGCTGCTGCGTGGATCTCTGCGCCGCGCGGGCGGTTCATACGCAGCGCACTACGCGCTCGGCAGGCTACTCGCCGCCGAAGGCGACTGGAAGCAGGCGCTCGTTGAGTTTAAGCACGCGCTCGCCGCGCGGCAGTGTCCGGAGGCGCATTACGTCGTCGCACTGGCTTATCACCAACTCAATCGACATCGCGTCGCCCTGCGCCACCTGCTCAAAGCCGTGGAGGTCGACGCGCAATACGCCGAGGCTTTCTATCTGCTCGGACTGGTGCATCTCAGCCTCGGTGAGCGAGTGCGCGCCGCCGCGGCCTTCGATGCTGCGCACTCGATCAATGAAGCGGAACCCCGGTACGCCGCCGCCCGCCGCCGGGTCATGAAATCTGGTAAGGTGCCGCCGCCTTCACTGTTCAGCGTCGCAGCCGGACAAAAGCGCCGGCTCGTGACGGGCGGGGACGGGCGTTTGGCCGCCGTGCTCCAAGCGGATGCCCTTAAACCCGCCGCGGTGCGTTGACACTCACGCGATGGCCGCTATAATTGCACCTTTTGCGTGCATCAGCGTTTCGCGCGCCGCATTCACAGTGGGGGCAAGTGATGCGAATTGAGGTCGACAGGCTCGAATCAGGGGGCGAAACTTACGCTCACACGTACGGGCCGGACGAGCTTTCGCTGAACGACGAGCATGTGCATTTGCTGCCCGGCGCGAAGGTCGAGGGGAGCGCCGAGCGCAAGGGAAGCAAAGTTCGTCTGCGCGGTAAAATTGCGGCGCGCGTCGAAGCGCCGTGCGACCGTTGCGCGCAATTGTTGATCGTACCAATCGAGGTCGAGTTCGACGCGCCTTACATGCCGGCTGAGGTGCTGAACGAGGCGACCGAAGAAGAAGGAATTGAGTTAGAAGCGCCCGATCTCGATCTCTCGTTTTACCCCGACGATTCTATCGACATCGATGAGTTAATGCGCGAGCAGGTGCTGCTGGCGCTGCCGACGCGCCTCTTATGCCGCGAAGACTGCAGAGGGCTGTGCGTCGTGTGCGGTGCCGATTTGAATACCGAACCCTGCGGGTGCGGGCGTGAAGAGGTTGACCCGCGGTGGGCGGCGCTGGCCGCGCTGAAGCCGAAGCAGCAGTAAGCAGCAGAGTCCGGCGGCGCTTAAATTACTCAAACGTGACGGGTGACAGGTGACAGGTGACAAGAAAGCGTTAAGGCACGTGAGTTTTTGCGAGCGGAGCCACAGTTTGTTGGTCAAGATGCTGGCTGACAGGACTCGTCCTCATGCGGCACAGCATGCAAACTGTCCTGTCACCTGTCACGATTTACCTGTCACTTTTGAGTAAATTACGAGTCTTATTTCATCAATCACTTTCAAAAACCGTTCGCGGTTGACCACTGACAATTTTCAGACGGAGTATTGAATCATGCCTAATCCGAAACGTCGTCACTCGAAATCGCGCACCGGCAAACGCCGGGCGCATGACGCTCTGCGCGCCCCGCAGACGACCATCTGCCCGAACTGTCAGGAGCCGCGCCTGCCGCATCGCGTCTGTCCGAAGTGCGGTTTTTATAAAGGGCGCGAAGTGGTCAAGATCGACCAACAGATATAGCCTGACGGTCACGCGGGGCGCCGGAAGCGGGTAGAGTGTTTCGCCCAACATGAGTTATCACCGAGGTCAACTGACTGGCAAAGTCGTGGTCGATGCGATGGGCAGCGACCACGCGCCGCACCCAGAAGTGGACGGCGCGATGGCGGCGGCGCGTGACTTAAACGTCGGCGTCATCCTTGTCGGGCAGCCCGAAGTCGTCGAGCCGGAACTGCGCCGCTGCGGGTGGCGGCGGCAGGGCGACCGCGGAATCGAGTTCGTCGAAGCGGCGGAAGTGATCGGGATGGACGACCCGGTCGCGACCTCGGTCCGGCGGAAGAAGAAAAGCTCGTTGCGCATCGGCGCGAAATTGGTCGCCGACGGATTGGCCGACGGGTTCGTTTCAGCGGGCAACACCGGCGCGGCGATGGCGACGGCCAAAATGGTCATCGGGATGCTGCCAGGAGTTGACCGTCCAGCGCTGGCCGCGCTAATTCCGACGAAGGCTAGTAAACCGATTCTACTTTTAGACGTCGGCGCCAACGCCGATTGTAAGCCGCACCACATGGCGCAATTTGCTATTATGGGCGATGCTTACGCACGCACTGTCATGGGAACGCCGCGGCCCGCAGTCGGGTTGATGAGCATCGGCGAGGAAGAGGCGAAGGGGAACGAATTGACGAAGGAAGCGTTCCCGCTTCTGCGCGATCTGTCGTCGCTTAACTTCGTCGGCAATGTCGAGGGACGAGACGTGTTCACCGGCGAGGTCGACGTGATTGTCACCGACGGCTTTACCGGCAACGTCATGCTGAAGCTGTCTGAAGGGTTGTCGGACGCCGTGCTCTCGATGATTAAGCGCGAATTGATTTCTTCGGCGATCACGAAGGCCGGCGCAATGCTGGCGCGGCCTGCGTTTCAGAGACTGAAAAAGCGGCTCGATTATTCGGAGCACGGTGGCGCGCCGCTGCTCGGCGTGCGGCGGATCGTGGTGATTTGCCACGGCAGTTCGAACGCGCGCGCGATTCGCAACGCCGTGCGGATCGTCAAAGAGTTCTCTGAACAAGGGGCGGCGGGGCGCATCGAGCAGGGAATCGCCGAGACGAACGCGCGCGAACTCCAGCTTTTGCAAGTTGCGGTGGAGTAATGGTGTCGGAGGAGGCGAGAATTCATGACTAAGACAAATGCGGGGATCAACGCCGGCATTCTGAGCACCGGGCGCGCCTACCCGGAGGGCGTGCTGACTAACGCCGATCTGGAAAAGATGGTCGAGACTTCCGACGAGTGGATCACGTCCCGCACCGGCATCAAGCAGCGTCACAGGGCCGCCGCCGGTGAGTACACATCGCAGTTCGCAGTCGCGGCGGCGCGCCAGGCCGTCGAGCGCGCCCGGATCGACGCCTCGGAAATCGACCTGATAATTTGCGCCACTGTGACCCCCGATCAAATTCTTCCTTCGACCGCCTGCTTGATTCAGGCCGAGTTGGGCGCGCATAACGCCGCGGCTTTTGACTTGGCCGCCGCCTGCTCTGGTTTCATCTACGGCCTGACACTCGCCAATCAAATGATCCGCACCGGGCAATCGCGCTACGCCCTTGTCATCGGCGCAGAACTGCTGACCCGTTATGTCGATTACACCGACCGCGGAACGTGCGTTATTTTCGGTGACGGGGCGGGGGCGGCGCTGCTCGGCCCGGTCGAGGGCGACCGCGGCATTCTTGCCGCACGTATCCGCTCGGACGGCCGTTACGCCGAACAGCTCTTTGCTCCGGGCGGTGGCACGCGCGTTCCGCCGACCGCCGAGACTCTAAGCAGTGGAATGCACTATTTCAAGATGCGCGGCAACGAGTTGTTTAAGGTCGCGGTGCGCTCGATGACTGACATCGCGCGCGAGGTGCTGGCGGAAGCGGGGTACGGCGCGCACGAGGTGCGGCTCTTCGTTCCGCATCAAGCAAACCAGCGGATCACTGATGCCGTTGCTGAGAAACTGAGCGTCGATTCCGAGTTCGTTTATTCCAACATCGCGATGCACGGCAACACGTCTTCGGCGTCGATCCCGATAGCCCTCGACGAGTGTCTCGAACAGGGGCTGGCGAAGGACGGCGACCTGGTGTTGCTGGTCTCGTTCGGCGGCGGCGCGACGTGGGGCGCGGTCGCTCTCAAGTGGTGAGGCACTTAAAGCTGGAAGGCAAAAGTAAACAGTGTTCAGTTTCCAGTTTTAAGTTTTGAGCTGACAAGCGAAAACTGAAAACTGTGCGCTGGCGTTTGTTCGATTCTTATAGCAGAAACTTTTGCTCAGAAGATTTGTACGGCTCGGAATTTCGACGCTGAATCTTTGGTTGCGAAAATCAATGCTATGAACGGTGGCGTCGCCTGCATCTTCCCCGGACAGGGGTCACAGTACCCCGGAATGGGCCGCGACTTAGCGGAGAATTTTGCGGCGGCACGCGCGGTCTTTGAAGAAGCGGATGACGCGCTCGGGTTCCCGCTCTCGCGCCTGTGCTTTGAAGGGAGCGCCGAGGATTTACAGTTAACGGAGAACACACAGCCGGCGATTCTAACCGCCTCCGTCGCGGCGTGGTGTGCGTTCGAGAGCGAGGTTCCCGATCACACGGCGGAGTATGTCGCGGGCCATAGCCTCGGCGAGTATAGTGCGCTGGTAGCGGCCGGTGCGCTTTCTCTGGCCGACGCCGTAAGGACGGTGCGTGCGCGCGGGCGTTACATGCAGGAGGCCGTGCCGGTCAGTGTCGGCGCGATGGCGGCGATTCTCGGCGCGGACTTGCAGGTTGTTTTGGATGCCTGCCAGGAGGCGCAACAAGGTGAAGTTTGCAGCCCCGCCAACATCAATTCGGCGAAGCAGGTAGTCATTGCCGGTCACGCGGCGGCCGTCGACCGCGCGATCACGCTGGTCAAAGAGCGCGGCGCGAAGAAAGTGGTGAAGCTGAATGTCAGCGCCCCTTTCCATTGCGCGCTGATGGAGACCGCGCAAAGGCGTCTGGCTGCTGATTTAAGTGAACTGAAGTTTGGCGATTTGCGTTGCCCGCTGGTCACAAACGTGGATGCCATCGCGATTCGAGGCGGGAGCGAAGCACGCGACGCGCTTATCCGGCAGGTGTCGTCGCCGGTGCGCTGGCTTGAAACATTGGAGTTGCTGGCGCGGGCCGGTGTTCGGACGTTCGTCGAGTTCGGCCCCGGAAAAGTTCTTTCGGCTCTGGCGCGAAAAACGATTCCCGATGCCAATTGCTTTAACGTCGAGGACGCTGCGAGCTTGCACGCGGCCCGCGCGGGACTTAATTTGTGAGCCGCGCTTTGCGAGTCAAGTAACATAAGTTAAGAAGGCAAAAGTAAAAAGGCAAAAGGCAAAAGGGGTAAATGAGTAAAACCCGTAACCAGATGGGGCATGATGCCGGACAGCGGTTTTGCCTATTACCTTTTTACTTTTGCCTTGCTACTTAGGTAGGGCCGTCAAGGTAACGCAACAGAAAGCTTTATTACTTTCAAACGACAGAGGAGCAGAACAGTTATGCCCGATCAAGAGATCGAGAACAAAGTGAAGCAGATTATCGTGGACGAATTGGGCGTGGACGAAAACGAGGTGACTCCGAACGCTCGGTTCATCGACGATTTGGGCGCCGACTCGCTCGACACAGTGGAACTCGTGATGCGTTTTGAGGAGGAGTTTGGGATCGAAATCCCAGACGAGGACGCCGAAAAGATTCAGAGCGTGCGCGACGCCTACAACTACATCGACCAGCAGAAGAACAAGTAGTCTTTCCGGCACCGCGAGCGGGCCGGACGATGGCGCGAGAGTGGGTGCCATCGGCTGTCGATTTGTTTCGCGCGGGCCGCGTCTAAACATTTGACCCGTGGCGGCCCGGTCCGCCATTCACGATGTGCGCATCACATCCGGCAACCATCAACTTCCCGCGTGGAGGAGTACCGATTTTGAAACGTCGCGTTGTTGTCACGGGACTCGGCCTCGTGACCCCGGTCGGCAATACAGTCGAGGATAGCTGGTCCGCCATCATGTCTGGGCGGAGCGGCGTCGGCTATATACAGAAGTTTGACACTGAGAAGTTCTCCGTGCGAATTGCGGCCGAGGTCAAGGACTTCGACCCGCTCAGCTTCATCGAAAAGAAAGAGGCGCGGAAGATGGGTGCCTTCATCCACTACGCGATAGCCGCATCCGACGAGGCGCTGAAAGATAGCGGCCTCGCCATCACCGGCGAGAACGATGAGCGCGTCGGAACATACATCAGCAGCGGCATCGGTGACTTCTGGGCCATCGAGCGCGAGCACTCGAAGCTTTTGAACGAAGGCCCGCACCGCGTCTCGCCTTTCTTTATCCCTTCCGCCATCGTCAATCTGGCCGCCGGGCAAGTCTCGATCCGCACTGGCGCGAAGGGGCCGATTTCGGCGACCGCAACGGCCTGTTCGGCGGGCGCGCACGCCATCGGCGACAGCTTCAAAATCATTCAGCGCGACGATGCCGATGTGATGATCTGCGGCGGCGCGGAATCGGCAATCACTCCAATGAGCGTCGCCGGGTTCGCGGCGATGCGCGCGATGTCGACGCGCAACGACGATCCCGTGCATGCCTCGCGGCCCTTTGAGCGCGACCGCGACGGCTTCGTCATCGGTGAGGGAGCGGGGATGATGATCCTCGAAGAATTGGAGACGGCGCGGGCTCGCGGCGCGCACATTTACGCCGAACTGGTCGGCTACGGAAACACCGCCGACGCCTTCCATATCACGATGCCGGACGAAACCGCAGCGGGGCCGATGCGTGTGATGCAGATGGCGATGCGCGATGCCGGCGTCACGGCTGAACAGGTCGAATATATCAACGCGCACGGCACCTCGACGCCCTACAACGACAAGTTCGAGACGCTCGCGATTAAGAGGGCATTCGGCGAACACGCCTACAAGCTGGCAGTCAGTTCCACCAAATCAATGACCGGCCACCTGCTCGGCGCGGCAGGCGGGATCGAGGCCGTCTTCTCGGTGCTCGCGATCACCCGCGACAAACTGCCGCCGACCATTAACTACGTCAACCCGGACCCGGACTGTGACCTTGACTATGTTCCGAACGAACCCCGCGAGGCTCATATCACTTACGCGCTGTCGAACAGCTTCGGCTTCGGTGGAACCAACGCGGCACTACTTTTCAAACGTTACGAGGAATGAGTTTTCAGTTTTCAGTTTTGAGTTTTCAGTTGGAATCGTCCTGCTGAAACTGAAAACTGAAAACTGAAAACTGAAAACTGTTATGAAGATAATCGTTTTGATGAAGCAGGTCGCGAATAAGGATGCGATTCTGCGTATTAACAAAGCTGCGACGTGGATCGAAGAAGCCGACCTGACTTACGAGGTCAATGAGTCGGACGGTTACGCGCTCGAAGAGGCTCTGCGTCTGAAAGAAAAACTCGGCGGCGAAGTGATCGTCTGCTCGATGGGTCCGACGCGCGTGAAGAGTGTGATTAAAGACGCGCTGGCGCGGGGCGCGGACCGGGCGATTCACGTTGTCGGCGACGAGTTGGCGCACATCGGCCCTTTTGCGGCGGCGACAATTTTAGCCGAAGCGATTAAGGGCGAGCAGTCCGACCTGGTGCTCACCGGGTTGCAGTCCGACGACTACGGCTTTGCGCAGACCGGCGTGATTCTCGCCGAACTGCTCGGCATGCCGCACGCGACCATCGTCATTGAGGTTGATGCGTCGGGCGAACAGTTGCGCGTCAAGCGCGAGTTGGAGAACGGTTGGTATCAATGGTACACGATGCCGCGCCCCGCGCTCTTAACGATTCAGTCCGGCATCAGCCAGATTCGCTACGCCACGCTGAAGGGCATCATGGCCGCGAAGAAGAAGGAGATCAGAGAGGTCACGCCCGCCTCTGCTGCGCCGAATGGCGGGTCTCATCAGCGAGTCACGAAAATCTACTTCCCCGAAAAGACCAAGCAGACGCAGTTCCTCGGCAATGGCGACGCCAAAGCGGGCGCCGTGCAGTTGGCGGAAAAGCTGCGCAGCGAGGCGAGGATCATTTAAGCGGTTAGGCAAAACTAAAAAGCAAAAGTGAAAGCAATGCTGACGACGCTATTATTCAACATTCGTACCGCATCGCTTTTGCTCAGGTACTTCAAAAAATTCAACGAGCGTTGTTCAATCAAAGGTAAGGAATGAGTAACGGTATTCTGGTTTTCGCCGAGCACCGCGCCGGCGCATTTAATAAAATCACTTTCGAAGCGATTGCCGCTGCGCAGCAGTTGGGCACGTCGCTCAAACAGCCCGTCACCGCCGTTGTGCTCAACAAAGACGCGGGGCTGGCGCGGGAGATTGCCGCCTTCAACTTCGACAAAGTTATCTCGGCGGAAAATGACAAACTGGCCGAGTACACGCCCGACGCTTACACCGACGCGATGCAGCACGTCGTCCGTGCGCTCGACCCGCGTTACGTCATCATGCCGCACACTTACCTGGTGCGCGACTTCGCTCCGAAACTCGCGGCCCGCTTCGGTCGCAGCGTCGTCAGCGATTGTTTGCGCTTCGCGGCGGACGACGGCGGGAGCGTGGTTTTTTCGCGGCGTATCTTTCTCGGCAAAATCGACGCCGACGTGGTCACAGAAGACGAGTCGCCGGTCTTTGCCACGTTCCAATCGGGGGCTTTTCGCGGCGAACAATCGGAGAAGGGGACGGGCGCGCCGGTTGAATCGATGGCGGTTGAGATTGGCGAAGTGCGGATGCATCCGGAACCCGCCTTCCAGGAAGTAAAGCAGGCCGTCGATTTGTCGAAGGCTGATGTGATCGTCGCCATTGGACGCGGCATCAAGAGTCAGGAGCACATCGCGCTGGCCGAACAGTTGGCCGCCGCGCTCGGTGGTGACCTGGCTGCGTCGCGCCCGATTTGTGACGCCGGATGGCTGCCGATTGATCGCCAGATCGGTTCGTCGGGGCAGACGGTGGCGCCAAAACTTTACATCGCGCTGGGCATCTCCGGCGCGATTCAGCACCTCGTCGGGATGAAGAACGCGGGCACCATCGTGGCTGTCAACAAAGACCCGGAGGCGCCCATCTTCGACATCGCCGATTACGGGATCGTCGGCGATTTGTTCGATGTGATTCCGACGCTGACCGAGGAAGTGAAGAAGTTGAAAGGTTAGGGAAACAAATCCAGAACGTCAGGCGTGTGAAAAGCCTCCTCTGATTTCAGAGGAGGCTTTTTGTTGATGTGAGCACGGCGTAAGTAATCAGATCAACAGACGTGAGCGTCAGCCGTTGAGATACACTGACGCATCAGGCGGCAGCCTGTGGAGTTGTCGCGGCTAGAGCGCCGGTGTGCCGGTAGCGGTCAGTTCTTTCTGCTACTGCGTCAGCAGTGTGCGAAAGTCGCGGAGCACGTCATCAATCTTCCAATCGTTTCCGCGATAAACTTTGTAGACCCGGCCATCGGGCGCGATGAGGGCTGTGCGGAGCGAGTGAATAATCTGATCCCGGTCTTCGAAGTAGCTGAGTCCGAAAAATTGCGCCATCCGCTTAACATCATCCGGCTCGCCGGTCAAAAACTCCCAACGCCCAAACTTTTCGTTAGCCGCGTCCTCGGTCTGAGCCGCGCCGTAACTGCGTAAGACCTGTGGCGTGTCGTGTGCCGGGTCGATGCTGATGCTGAGCAAGTGGGTTTTGTCGCGCAGCGTCGCGTCTTGTAGCAATTGCTGGTTGAGGCGTGCGAAGTTATCGCTCATCAGCGGACAATATTCCGGCAACGGGCAACGCGTGTAGATGAACGTCAGAAGCAGCGCGCGACCTCGGTATTGATTCATTCGGACGCGCTTCCCGTCCTGGTTGACGAGTGCGAAGCCGGGCACCTCTCTACCCGGCTCAGGCTCGGCGCTCGCCGCCGGAACATCGCCCGGCGCGCTCCCGGTCGGGGCTTTGGTGATGACCGTGTTTTCGAGCCACGCACCCGAGTCGGCCACGACCAATGTCGCTTGCACCTGATCGCCCGCCGCCATCTCTTTCAGCGCCTGCTCGTCCCTGACTGTGAACGGCATCGTCATCGCCTCCATGAAGCCGGGCACCTCTTGATGGTCGACGACCACCTGTCGCCCTTTCAAGTCAACCGACACAACCTTCCCGCGAAGTTCATACTTAACGGTGGGCCCGTCGCTCGGTTTCGCGGAGCAAGCGGATAAAGCCAAACACGACAGAGCCAAGCCGAGGTAAGGCAGAAGGTTTGCCGGGCGGCGGACGACTCGATTAATCAAGTGAACCATATCGGTCAATACTCCGAAACTGGCAGAAGAGATGTTGGAGAACTTTCCTCCGGTGTGACGCTTGCGCGAGCGTGATCCGTCGAATGGCGGCGAGTTGCGGCATCAGTAAATGAAGACTGTGCAAATTAAAGCTCTTTGTTTTCAGTAGTTTCGCCATTTCACCCGGCTCTTCAAAAGGATTCTAGGAAACAGCTTTCAGCCGAAGTTAAAAAGCTCCAGAAAGAACAGCGTTTTCGCTTCGGGATTTTTGCACAGGTTTCAAGTAAATAGAGAAGCTGAGCCGGGAAGTAACAAACAACTGGTTTCCTCAAAAAAATTGAACAGCGAAATGCATTTGGCGGTGGCTACAAAGTATCCGGCCTGCAAAAAATTTAGCAGCGCGATTAAAGGCTTATGCAGGCAGCATTTAGCATCCGTGAAGAATTCAGAGGGTGTAAAATGTGCTGCACAGAAAGAATCGCCGTAACTCATCTCACTCCTCAAAGTATAAGCAAAAACCCACGAATCTCTTTAATGATGACATAAATTTGCCTTCCGCGGGGCTGAGCGATAACGGGAAGCTCCGAGCCGGAACGCCAGTTGCACAACAACTTCGTTAAGGCGGCATAACGAAATCTCATCAGTGTTCGGGCGCCCCGGCACTCTACAGATTAAGGTCCTCAAAAGGTAGCATTAAGCTTTGTTTCAAATCAGAATACTGTACGCGGAAGACTACGACCTGGTGCTTTTCACCGTCAAGCAGTTGCTTGAATTGGAAGGTTGGGCCGTGGATATTAGCCGCGACGGTGCGGCGGCTCTCAAGCTAATTGAAAGTAACATAGAATATGACCTCCTTTTGCTCGACGAAGACATGCCGGTGATCAGGGGCGTCGAGTTGGTGCGGCGCGCGCGCGCGCTGCCACACCGGCGAGAGACGCCGATCATCATCTTCACCGCTAGTGATTGCGGCGCTGAGGCGCTCGCTTCCGGCGCTGACGCATGCCTGATTAAACCGAGCGGGTTGCGCGACTTAATCAGAACCATCGAAGAGTTGATTGACCGGCAGAGCCCTCCGCTCAGAATCAGCAATCATGGTACGTAGAACACCTCCGCTTAACCGACCCTAATAACTCGGCAGTGACAGGTAAACAGTGACTAGGTGACAGGAGAAAGCAACACTGATGCGGCTTGTCGATGCCGCCCGCATCAAACGGCTTCCTCACTCACCACATTAAGTCAGCGCAGCGACAGTTAGGAACTGATCGTACACGCTTCTCACTATTCACTTATCACCCGTCACTTTTGAGTAAGTAAGCTCAACCCAACCAAACCGAGAGGTAGTGCCTGTAAGGCCGCTCGTCGCTCGTTGCGCCTAATCCGGGCGGCACATATACTGCTCACCAATACGGATAGGCTTCATCTTCGGAAATCAGTTCAACATTATGGGAGACGCCTGGCGCGGCTCGTCAGCCATCAAAATAGAAACGTCGTGCTGGGGAAGTCAGGCACGTAAAGCTCAGGCCGCCGGTGGAGGAAACCAACGGGATTTCCCCTGAGCGTTTCACCGAAGCGATTCGAAGCGACCGGCGTGGCGCGTGGTCACCAGATGAATCGAAAAAGTTCTTCGTCGGGTAGCTGAGAGCCAAGTCGGGGTGGATGCGGATCAGCGATGTGTACCTTGTCAACCGAAGCGGACAGGCATCAGGCACAACTGTTGGACGGCGCGCGAATCGCCGCTGACATCAGGAATGAGGTGCGCGCTGACGTTGCTAGTCTGCACGAGACCGCGGGCGTTGTGCCATGTCTCGTGGTGGTCAGGGTCGGCGACGATCCGGCGTCGCTCGTGTATGTTCGCAACAAAGTTCGCACTTCGGAAGAGTTGGGACTTCGCTCCGAGCACCGGGCGCTGCCTACCGAGACGACGACCGACGATCTCCTCAGTCTGCTCGCGACGCTTAACGCGCGCGACGACGTTGACGGCATCCTGGTGCAGTTACCGTTACCTGCGCACGTTGACGAAGCCCGTGTGTTGGAGTCGGTAGGCCTATTGAAAGATGTCGACGGATTCCACCCGCTCAACGTCGGGCGGTTACATCAAGACCGGCCTGCGCTTGTGCCGTGTACGCCCGCCGGGATCGTCGAATTGTTGTTGCGCGAGGGGGTAGCGATCAGCGGCGCGCGGGCGTGCGTGGTGGGCCGCAGCCGCATCGTCGGGCGCCCGTTGGCGGAACTCCTGTTGCAGCACGATGCGACCGTCACGATCTGCCATTCGCGCACACGCGACCTCACGTTTGTCACAAGCCAGGCCGACATTTTAATCGCTGCCATCGGGCGGGCCGGGTTCATCCGCGGTGAGCACGTCAAACCGGGCGCGACGGTCATCGATGTCGGGATGAACAAGATCACGGACGAGACGGCGGCGCGCCAACTGTTCGGCGATGATGCCGACCGGCGAATTGAAACAATCAGGCAGCGCGGCTATACGCTGGTCGGCGATGTACATCCGGCTGAAGTGAAGGCGGTCGCCGGTCGCCTGACGCCTGTCCCCGGCGGTGTCGGGCCGCTGACGGTCGCGATGCTGATGCGCAACACCGTCACAGCTGCGATGCGCCGCCGCGGCTTCGTGTAAACTACGCATCAGCGATTCGGTGATTGAAATAGTGATAACAGATGTTGCGCGTCGGATTGACAGGGTCGATTGCGGTTGGCAAATCTTTTGTCACCGACTGCCTGCGTGAGGCGGGTTGCCGAGTAATCGACGCAGACTCAGTGGCGCGTGCCGTGGTCGAGCCAGGTCAGCCTGGCCTCGCACGAATCGCCGAGGCGTTCGGCACGGAAGTACTGCGGCCCGACGGAATGCTCGACCGGGCGCGTCTGGGGGCGATTGTCTTCGCCGACGAAAAGCGTCGCGTGATGCTCAACGCGATTCTCCACCCGCTGATTATCGCGTCTCAGGACGAACAGTTGCGGCAGTGGGAGCGTCAAGAGCCGCACGGGATCGGCGTCGTCGACGCGGCGCTGATGATCGAGACCGGGAGCTTCCGGCGGTTTGATAAGTTGATCGTCGTGCATTGCGCGCCTGAAGTGCAGATTGAAAGGCTGATGAAGCGCGACCACATCACGCGCGAGGCGGCCCAACTGCGAATCGCCTCGCAGATGCCGCAGCAGCAGAAAATGGCCTATGCCGATTATCTGATTGACACGACGAGTGATTTCGATGAGACGAGGCGGCAGACGCATGAAGTCTATCGACAACTAAACTCACTCAAAAGTGACAGGTAAATCGTGACAGGTGACAGGTGACAGGAAAGTTTGAATTCAGTGCTGCACAGGACGAGTCCTGTCAGCCAGCATCTTGACCCAAAAAACTTTGGCCCGCTCGGAAACACTCACGTGCCTTAACTCTGTACTTGTCACCTGTCACCTGTCACTTTTGAGTGAGTTGCAAAATCTTTGACATGCGTATGAACCTGCTTCAGGAAAATTCAATCGATGCTCAAACGGGCGACTCGGCCCCGGTTGCTTCGCCGCGCGAACGCCCCACCTCTGCCTGTAAAATTCACCCTCTGGCCGGACAAACAAATCGCAAGTTGAACTCATTGAAATTGGTTATCCTGTTGTTGACTCTCGGTCTGTCGGCGTTGGGTGGAGGATGCTTCGAGGGGCAGCAGGGTGATCGTTATTATGGCCGCGTGATCGTCCCGCGCGCGCAGGAGTTTCGTTGGAGCGACGGCGGGTTGCCGAAAATTTTCGACCCGGCGCTGGCCGCTGTCCCGCCCGACACGGACGTGGTGCGCGCGATGTTCGAAGGGTTGACTGATTACGACCCGCGCAGCTTGAAACCGGTCTCCGGCGTTGCGACGCGCTGGGAGTCTTCGGCGGACAAGCGCGAATGGATATTCTATCTGCGACCCGAGGCGCGCTGGTCAAATGGCGACCCGGTTACTGCACACGACTTTGTGCGCTCGTGGCAACGAACGCTGCGGCTCGGCGAGCGCGCGCCGCACGCCCGTTTAATGCAAAACATCGAGGGCGCGCAGGTGACACACGCCGCGACACCTGCCCTGTTATCGGCCCAGCCGCCCGCCACCGCGCCGCCGCCCGCCTTCAGTGGTGACAGCGCACGCGCCGGCGAAGATGGCGCGCAACCAGCCAACGCTTCACATCTCCCTCCCGTGTTCGGCGCGGAGGCGATGAACGACCATGTCCTCAAAGTCCGTCTGCGACACTCCGACGAAGACTTCGCGGCGCTGGTCGCTCACCCCGTCTTTCGCCCGGTCCACAAAGTCATCGCGTCATCCAAGGATCGACCTCTGGATGACCAATTATCTGCAAATGATTCAACCGCGGGTGAAGGCGAGTCCGATGCCAAGATCGTCTCGAACGGTGCCTTCTCGTTGGCAGCGCGGGAGACTGACAGCGTACTGTTGGAGCGGACAGGCAATTACTGGGACGTTGGTGCCGTGGCGCTAAAGCGGGTCAGGTTCGTCCGCATGCGCGACGGCGAGGAGGCGCTTGCGGCCTATGGTGCTGGCGAAGTGGACGCAGTTTCCAATGCTTCTTTCGAGCCGCTCGCTTTAAAATTGCTTGCGCCCTACGAAGACTTCGACCGCGCGACATACGGCGCCCTGACCTATTACGCCTTCAACACCGCGCGGCCACCTTTTGATGATCTCCGCGTGCGGCGCGCTCTGGCCATCTCCATCGACCGCGAGCGTTTGAGCGCCGACACGTTGGAGGGCCGAACCGAGGCCGCGACAAGATTTCTTCCGTTCCCGATTGCTGTCAGGGAGAACGACGACAGTAGTAGTAGTAATAATCCGAATAAAACTTTTGAAGACGCAGATGCCACGCTCGGCTTCGACCCGAAGCGAGCGCGACGGTTAATGACTGAAGCGGGCTTTCCCGGCGGTGACGGCTTCCCGACAATCAAGCTGTTGGTAAACCGCAACGACCAGCAGCGTCTGCTCGCGCAAGCCATCGCTGGCATGTGGAGGAACGTGCTCGGCGTCGAGACCGAGATCACCGTCCGCGCGTGGGACGAATACGAAGCGGCGCTCGGAGCGGGTGACTATGACATCGCGCGCCGGAGCGTGGTGATGCCGACAGCCGGCGAGAAGATGAACTTGTTGGCGATGTTTGAGCCGCACGCCGGCGATGCTGAACCTATTTACCCCGCCGCTGCTTTAGCGGGCGACGGTTCCGCGGCGTCACCGTTGACGTCCTCGGCCACAGCGCCCGGCATGCCTTTGGTCACAGCGCCGGTCACACTACACGGTGCGGCGCCGTCACAATCCGCCGCGTCCGCTCAGGGAAATCTCGACGGGCAAATGTCGCCAGGCAATGCTCCGGCGACCGCGCCTGTTGTTTTAAGCGAGGCGCAGGCGCTCCGCGAGTTGCCGGCGATTCCAATCTACTTCGCCACGTCGAACGTCCTCGTCAAGCCTTACGTCGAAGGATTTCAAACGAACCTTTTGGACGCCCCCATCCTCAAATACGTGCGCATCGACACTGGCTGGAAGCCGCCGAGCACCGGCGGGTCGTTGGTTAAAATCGCACGTAGTGATTGAAGATCAGAAAACAAAACGCATGTCTCCCCAACCGGTGACCTGAAGTTTGCCGATCATCCCCAATGAATATCTTGATCGGGAAACAGCGCGCGTGATAGTTTGAAGTCAGCCGATGAATGTAAAGCCACGTTCCCGACTCAAGCATTCTCCTCAGCCGTGGCACACCATCGGTAATTGCAGAATCCAGCCAAATGCATTCAACATCGGAACAAGCGTCCGACCTCCGCACCCATGGTGCCGGAATCTGTGCGACGCCCGTTCGATTGCGCGGACCTAATTCACTAACGGAGTTCGAAGTCCATGATTAACCAGCACGTCAGAATATTTCAGTTGACGGCCGTGATGGTCGTGCTGTCTTTGCTGAGTTCGGCCTGCGCGAGCGGCAGCGCGAGCAGCACCGAGTTCTTCGGGAAGACCGACCCGCCCGAAGGGCAGGTCCTGCGCTACGTCTCAGGCTCCGAGCCGGAGTCGCTCGATCCGCACATGAGCACCGGGCAACCCGAAGGGCGCATTTACATGTCCCTCTACGAAGGGTTAGTCGAGTACCACCCGAAGACGATGGAGCCGATCCCAGCCATCGCCGAGCGTTGGGAGATCAACTCTGACATCTCCGAGTTTGTCTTTCATCTTCGCAGGAATGCGCGCTGGTCGAACGGCGATCCGATCACCGCACACGATTTTGTGTACAGCTTGCGGCGTGGCCTTGCTCCGGCGACGGCGGCGCGGGGCGCGGATCTGGCCTACTA
>JACDEG010000386.1 GCA_013816505.1 Pyrinomonadaceae bacterium
GCTCCCGGGTCCGCGGATGGATCGGGAACAGGACCGGCATCTCCCGGGCGACCAGTCCCAAGCCGTCCAAGATCACCCGTAGCGCTGCGGGGTGGTCGACATTGGAGGGGCGATGTAGCGTGACAAGCGCGTACCCGTGCGGCTCGAGACCGAGCGGGGTCGGGAGGTCGAGGGCACGGGCGGCGGGCAAGCGCGCGAGGAGCGCGTCGATCATCACGTTGCCGACGAAGCGTATGCGCTCCGGCGGAATGCCTTCGGCGCGGAGGTTCGCGTCCCCGTCCAGGGACGGGGTGAGCAGCAGGTCGGCGAGTTGATCGGTCAGCAGACGGTTAATCTCTTCCGGCATCGAACGGTCGCGGCTGCGCAGTCCCGCCTCGACATGCGCCACCCGGACACGCAGTTTCGCGCACACCAGCGCGCACGCGAGCGTCGAATTGACATCGCCGACGACGACCACCCAATCGGGCCGCTCGGCGACGACCACCGGCTCGAACATCTGCATCACCGTCGCCGTCTGGACGGCGTGCGTGCCAGAGCCGACGCCGAGATGCATGTCCGGTTCCGGCAACCCCAGATCGTGGAAGAAGGCGCCCGACATCTGCGCGTCGTAGTGCTGCCCCGTATGCACGACGAGCGGCGTGAACTCGCGTCCGCGCCACTTCATCGCTTCGACAATCGGCGCCACCTTCATAAAGTTGGGCCGCGCCCCGACGACGTTGATAACTTTCAGCATGAAACAGTTTTGAGTTTTCAGTTGGAGGCCAGTGGCTGGAAGAGTTAAAGATCGAGAACCGGAAGCTCAAAACTGAAAACTGGAAACTGAAAACTACTCACAACCTGATGACGCGCGCGTGGCTGGCGCGGCGCACGTCGCCGCTGAGTGCGTTGCGGGTATCGACGACAACCGGAGCGAGGTCCGTGACTCGCCGATAATCGATGTCGCTGTGGTCGGTCACGATCACCACGCAGTCCGACCCTCTCAGTTCGTCGTCCGTCAGCGCCACCGATTGCAGCGGTGTCGCATCGTTGCTTTGAGTGTGCGCATCGTGGAAATCGATTTCGGCGACGAACGGATCGTGATAGCGAACCTCCGCACCCTTCGCGCGCAAGCGGTCGATGATCGACAGCGCCGGACTCTCGCGCACGTCGTTAATGTCTTTTTTGTACGCGACGCCGAGCAGCAGCACACGCGCGCCCCTCAGCGCCTTACGCTCGTCATTCAAGCCGTCGGAGATTAACTGCACGACATGCTCCGGCATCCGCGAGTTGACCTCTTCGGCCAAGCTGATAAAGCGCGAGTCGAACCCGTGCTGCCGCGCTTTCCACGACAAGTAATGCGGGTCGAGCGGAATACAGTGTCCACCGATGCCAGGGCCGGGGTAGAAGGCCATGAAGCCGAACGGCTTGGTCGCCGCCGCGCGGATCACCTCCCACGTGTCGATGTTCAGCGCATAGCAGAGGCGCGCCATCTCGTTCGCCATCCCGATGTTGACCGCGCGGAAAGTGTTCTCCAACAACTTTGCCGCCTCGGCGACGCGCGCCGCGCTGACGGCATGCACCTCTTTGACGATCCGCCCATAGAGCATCGCCGCCACATCGGTCGAGTCAGGTGTGCAGCCGCCGACCACCTTCGGGATGTTGTGCGTCTGGAACTGCGGGTTGCCGGGGTCGACCCGCTCCGGCGAGAAGGCGAGCAGGAAATCTTCATCAAGCTTCAGCCCCGTCTCTTCGAGTATCGGCAGCAGCACCTCGTCGGTCGTGCCGGGATAGGTCGTCGATTCAAGGATCACCAGTTGCCCGCGTCGTAGACGCTTCTGAATCTCCTCAGCCGCAGCGAGGATGTAAGAGATGTCCGGTTCTTTAGTCTTCCTGAGCGGCGTCGGGACGCAGATGATGATCGCGTCGCACGCCGCGAGGTGGTCGAAGTCGGTGGTCGCCGCGAGGCGCTTTGCATCGACTAATTCGCGGACGGCCGCAGAGGGCACGTCGCCGATGTATGACTCGCCGTCGTTGATCCGGGCCGCCTTCGACTCGTCGACTTCGAAGCCGGTGGCGGTGAAGCCGTGGTGCGCGAACTCGACGGCCAACGGAAGGCCGACGTAGCCAAGCCCGATGACGCCGATGTGGGCGCGATTCGTCTCGATTAATTCTTTTAGTTTTTCTTTCACCATATTTTAAGATTCGGAGAGTCGTTGGATGGATTCTGGATCACCGTGCGTTAATGAGGCAGCCCGCAGTCGGAGCTTTTAAACAGTCAAGACTATGGGAGCACCGCGCCGGGTGTCAAGCGGGCAATCCGCGCGGCTCACGGAGACGGCACAGCGATGAGATCAACAGAAGTACGCCGCGTCGCGAATCCGAAAGTCTTGACAGGGGCGGCGATGCACGGACAACATACGCTCGCCTTTCGACTCCAACTTCCGATTCTGAAACGTCCTTCGATTCCAATTCGGGCTCTGTATGAAACCAGAAACAGAAGCGAGCGCGCCAGAGCATCTGCAACGCGGCCTCGGCCCGCTCGACGCGACGATGATCGTCATCGGCTCGATGATCGGCTCCGGCATCTTCATCACGTCCGCCGAATCTTCGCGGCTCGTCGGCGCGCCCGGCTGGCTACTCGCGGCGTGGGCACTCGCCGGCGTGCTGACAATCACCGGCGCGCTTTCGTGCGCCGAACTCGCGGCGATGATGCCACGCGCCGGCGGACAGTATGTCTTTTTGCGCGAGGCGTACGGCGCGACGACCGGATTCCTTTTCGGATGGGCGCTGTTTCTTGTCATTCAGACCGGGACGATTGCGGCAGTCGCCATCGCTTTCGCAAACTTCATCGGCGTGCTGACTGACAGTGTTTCGGCGACCAGCTTTATCATCGCGCCGGTCAGTTTCCCCGGCGGTCGCTACGCGCTCAGTCTTTCGACGCAGCAACTTGTCGCCATCGCGATGATTCTCGCGCTGACGCTTTCAAACACGCGCGGGCTGAAGACCGGCAAATTTATTCAGAACACATTCACGTTCACCAAGACGGCGGCGCTCGCCGGCCTGATCGTGGTCGGCCTGCTGCTCGGCTGGCGGGAGAATAGTGCCGCCTTCACTTCCAGTTGGTGGGATTCATGGGCTAACGGTTGGACGCCGCAGGGGGCACAGGCGGACGTGACGACCGTCGGTACGCTCGCGCTGGTGATGCTCTTGGGGCGCGCGATGGTCGGGCCGCTGTTCGCGCAATCGGCGTGGAACAACGTGACGTTCACCGGCAGCGAGATCAGAGAGCCGGGGCGCAACCTGCCCCGCGCGCTGCTCGTCGGCTGCTTCACGGTCGTGGTGCTGTACCTGCTCGCTAACGTCGTCTACGTCACGACGCTACCGCTCGCGACGATTCAGAACGTGCCGCAGAATCGGGTCGCGACCGCGACGATGCAGGCCATCTTCGGCGCGCCCGGCACGATTCTGATGGCTGTCGCGATCATCATTTCGACCTTCGGCTGCAATAACGGATTGATTCTCGCGGGCGCTCGCGTCTACTACGCGATGGCACGCGACGGGCTGTTCTTCGCCCGCGTCGGCACCGTCAACGCGCGCCACGTCCCGGCCATCGCACTCGTCGCGCAAGGGCTGTGGGCGTCGCTGCTGACGCTGCCGCGCACGGTGACAACCAATCCGGCAATCGGCGCGGTCACTTACGGCAACGTCTATACGCAACTGCTCGAATACATCGTCTCCGTTGACCTCGTGTTCTACGCGCTGATGGTCGGCGCGGTGATCGTGCTGCGGCGTCAGGCCCCGAACGCCGCGCGCCCGTATCGCACGTTTGGCTACCCGGTAGTCCCGCTCGTCTACATCGTGCTCGCCGCGTTGCTGATCGTTGACCTCGCCTACCTCGCGCCTTTGACCTCCGGCATCGGCTACCTGTTGGTGCTGACCGGCATCCCCGTCTACCTCGTCTGGCGACGAAGAGGCGCGGCCATGCGGCAAAATTCTGCGCTCGAAACAGCGGCGCGAAACTAATATCGAGAGAGGCTAAATCGAAACTTACAACATTGGCACACTTGCAACGACAGTCATCTTCTTCCACAAGCGATGTCTTAAGTCCTGAAAGGACGCGATTCAATAGCCCGGCGCGCCGGGTCACTGTGCGATCAGCGCATCAAGCCCCGCAGGGGCGACATAAGGTTGTTTGATGACGCCCTTTCAGGGCTGACATGTGTCAAATCTGCTTACGTCGAACTAGCTTTACGTAAACCCTCATCCATTCCGGCGTTACGTAATCACATCCACTTAGGAGTTAAAGATGAATAAAAGAAAAGCGGTCATAGCTTTATGCGTACTGACTTTGGGGACAGGTGCCTTTGCTTTTAGCGGGCAGTCACACAACGCTGTGTCATTTACACAGCCGGACAGGAGCGTGTCTAAGGAAAACCCGATACCGCACCCCAGTCCACAACCAGCGCAGAACAATGCGGCGTTGCAGGATAACCAAACGCAAGCTGTTTCGGCGCAACCGCCGGACACAACGATTCCGAAACACGTGGTTTACGGAATACTTTTTCATGAGATGGCCGCCTTTAAGAAGAAAGCGGAAGAGAAAGAACAACAAGGCGAAGACGGGTCTTTTCTTCGCAAGCATCACAGGAATAAAGCTAAGCTAAACGACAAGCATGCCGCAACGCTCGACCGGATAGCCGCCGACACTGAACACGAGGTGGCAAAGGTGGATGCCGAAGCAAAGCGCATCATAGACGCTGCCAGAGCACGCCACATGCACGGAAAGCTGATGGAAGGCGAAGCGTTGCCTGCACCCCCGCCCGAACTTAGCTTTCGACAACACCAACGCGATACCATCATCCTGCGAGGACGCGACCAGTTGCACGCAGTTCTCGGCGATAAGGAGTTTCAACGCTTCGATAAGCACGTGCAGCAGGAGATTACTGACAAAGTGAAGCCGATCAAGCCTCTCAAAGGTCATCCTAAAGATCCCGGTGAGCGTGATAAGAATTAGCCGCGTTAGTAGTCAAGCCTTCAGTAGGAGGACGTTGAAATGATGAATGGCAAGATGAATAAGAAGCAGGCGATGATAGCTCTCTGCATGATGGCTTTGGCGATAGCTCCGTTTGCTGCTGGAACACAGACGCGAGCCGGTAAGCTTGCCCAGCAACCACAAGTTTCGCCGTCGCAAAATGACAACAGCCCGGTGATGGTCGGCGTATTAAGGGCAGATGGCACGCTGGTGCCGTTTGCCCAGTACACCAACGGAACTTGGTGGAATCCGTGGACTCAACCGATTAGAGATGGTGGGAGTCAGCAGTTAATACCTAAATCTCTGAGTTACCCGAAGAAACCCTGGTTTCAGCAAAACGGAAGGATACCCAGCAAATGGTACTTCTGGGCAGCGGCTGATACTCCGACGGTAGTCAAAGCTTCTGAAGCGGTGCGGACTGAAATCCACACAGAAGTTTGGGGGCTGATGACTGATTACCCCAAGGGACCTGTCGAAAATATCAACAGTCACCATCATGAAAACTTAGGTGTGGCGTTAACCGTGAGCCAAAAAGTCAACCTCATGATAACTCTTGATCCAAGTAGCAGCGAAGCGAAGAAATTAGCTTGGCATATCAAGCTCGACTTTGAGCAAGCTGAGAGGGACGAGATCGCCCGGATCAACAGAGAGCATAAGACTGACTTCGGTAAACAGACCATCGGCATCCTAGCTCTGACTGATGAAGAACGAGGGAAAGTAGAAGTGTCTATAACGCAACTGTCCCGTAGCGAGTTTCGCGTCAACGGTGAGCACTTCTACTACTTCGCGGCAAAGAAGGAATACAAGAAACCGGCCTCTTCAGAAGCTGCATCTTGTAATGATGTTTCCATACATCAGGGATGGATGACGCGAGACACTGACATCTCGGGTAGCGGTTTTGAAGAAAGGTTTAGTTTGACGGATTGTGACAATAAAGGCGGAGTACATGTGTCGCCATTCGGCATCGTGACAATCTTGACAATGTCACATTAGGACGAGTCAAACCTCCCCGTTTGAGCTCGTAATCGGCTGCCTATCGAGCGCGCCCGTTGGACTAAACGCTTGACTACCGACAGCGACGCTTCCGCCAGC
>JACDEG010000031.1 GCA_013816505.1 Pyrinomonadaceae bacterium
TCTCCTATGTGCTCCCTTTTGAATCCACCCCTCAGGTGTGCCATCGTTCGTCTCAGGCTCCTGAGGGGACACCAAGTCATTTTTATAGGTTGCGACTGGCACACCTCTGTTTTCCTCCGGACCTAAGGCGCTTCCCCGCCCCACACTAATCCAGACCTCATGCGATTAGCACACCAGAAACATTAACGAGGAATAGCACGATACACGACAAGGATGCTGGATGAGAGAACGGCTGTCGCAGCATTGTGTCCGATTCATCCCTCATCCCTCCGCCCTCATCCCTTATGCTGATGCTCGCTTGACGCTCGATGCCGGGCAGATTATCTTCGCTCAAACAATCAAGCGGCACTGCTATTTTCGCCACAAGGAGCTTTACCATATGTCATCTTCGCTTGTCGCCTCGGCTCCGGCCTGGACGATTCCAGGCTATTTGGAGACGCGCGACGGCCACTTACAAATCAGCGGCATCGATGCTCTTTCGCTCGCCGCGGAGTACGAAACGCCGCTGTTCGTTTTCTCCGAGCCGCGTATCCGCTGGAACATCGAACGCCTCACACAGGCCGCTCGCACCATCGAGCGTCCGGTGAAATATTGCTACGCTTCGAAGGCCAACTCCAACATGGCGGTGCTCGCCGCTGTGCGCGACGCTCGTATCGACCTTGAAGTGAACAGCGGCGGCGAATTGTACAAGGCGCTCAAGGTCGGCTTCCGCCCCGACCAAATCATCTTTAACGGCACCAGCAAAAGCGACGCGGAGATTGATGAAGCGGTCGGCGCCGGCATCTACTCGATCAACGTCGATTCCGTTTATGAAATCGAACTGATTGAGGCTTCCGCCCGCCGCGTCGGGAAACGGGCACGCATCGCGCTGCGCCTCGTCCCGGAAATCGGCACGCGCTCGCATCTCGGTTTACAGACCGCGCTGCTGACATCGAAGTTCGGCATCACGTCGTCCGAAGTGATGGACGCCTTCCGCCGCGCACTGCGCTCGCCGGAACTCATCTACGTGAGCGGCATCCACATCCACATCGGCTCGCAGACGCCCGATGTCGAGCCGTTCGCGGAGGCGTTCCGCGCGATGTGGGAACATCTCGTGTTGATTCAGCGCGAGACCGGTCACACGCTCGAACACATCAACCTCGGCGGCGGCATTCCCGTCAATTATCTGCGCGACCGCTCGCAGGCTGACCAGATTCCGGAACACGAGCGCGATATGCTGGGCGCCGACCTTGAACCGAGTGCGGTGCTCGCCGGTGCGATGCGGGCGGCGCGCGAATCGGCACGCGCCGCCGGTGCCGAACACCTGCTCGACCAGGTGACGATCCTGCTCGAACCAGGCCGCAGTGTGATCTCTGACGCGGGCCTCGTGCTAACCACGGTACGCAACACCAAGCGTAGGCCAGAGACGGGCGACGCCTGGCTGCTGACCGATGCGGGCTACAATCTGCTGCTGTCGATGAATAATTACAAATGGTACTACCACCTGATTTCCGCTGCCCGCGCCGACGATTCGCACGCGACCGATTACAAAGTCGCGGGGCCACTGTGCGATTCCGGTGATGTGTATTTCGACATCGAGCGCGGCGGTCGCCTGCCAGACTACCGCCGACTCCCCGCCGACGTGCGCCCCGGCGAAGTGCTCGCTCTGCTCAACAGCGGCGCGTATTCGCTGGCGCAGATGTTCCCCTACAACGGTCGCCCGCTACCTGCCGCCGTGATGGTGCGCGAAGGCGGGCGCGTCGACATCATCCGCCGCCGAGACTCTTACCAAGACCTGATTACAAGTGACGTGTGGTGAGGACGAGGATTCGCGGTGATAGCTTTTCGGGATGACGCATCTTACGCTTTGATTACCTTTTTACTGATTGATGCATTGATAGCTTAACTTTTATGAGCGAAATATGCCCAAAATGCGCTGGTGTTCATCCCTCTCAGGTTAAGCTAATAATGCATCGCTCTGTAAGTGCCTGAGCAAAAGCCATCAAACAGTTTTCAGTTTTGAGCTGAAAACCGAAAACTCAAAACTCAAAACTGTTGCCTGTTCACTTTTGCCTTTTATCTTTTTACTTTTGCCTTGATACTTATGACTACACCTGTCCGAAGCAGCATCAAGCTTGTCCGCGGCCTGAGCCTGGTCGCCGCAATTTCCATCGTCATCGGCAACGTCATCGGCACCGGCGTCTTTCTGAAGACGCGCGTGATGACCTGTAACGTCGACACTCCCGGCATGGTGCTCGCGGTGTGGGTCGCCGCCGGATTGCTGTCGCTCGCGGGCGCGCTCACTTACGCCGAACTCTCGGCGATGATGCCGCGCGCGGGCGGCGAGTACGTCTTCCTGCGCGAAGCATACGGACCACGTTGGGGCTTCCTCTACGGCTGGATGCAAATCTTCATCGCGAAGACTGGGTCGCAGGCGTCGATTGCGGTGGCGTTCGCCATCTTCCTTAACGACTTTACCGGCGGGGCGGTGGGCGGCACGCTGTGGACACAGAATCTGCTCGGTCGCCAGTTCTCGCTGACCACGTTGCAGGTCATCGCCCTCGGCGCGATTGCGGTCGTGACACTCGTTAACTGCGCCGCCGTCGCCGTCAGTGGCTATGTCGCGACGCTGCTCACCGGGGTGAAGATCGCGCTCGTTTTGGGCGTCGGGATTGGGGCGTTCGTCCTCACGAACAATGGTGGGTGGAATCATTTCGCGCTCGCGAATCAGGGCGGGACGTGCGAGGGCGTCTCGGACGCGGCGCGCATCGGGCTGGCTGGCTTCGGCGCGGCGATGCTCGGCGCGCTGTGGGGTTACGATGGATGGAATAACCTGCCCCTGGTCGCCGGCGAAGTGAAGAACCCGCAGCGCAACATCCCACTGGCTTTGATCGGCGGCACAATCGTCATCATCGCGCTCTACGTCTTCATCAACCTCGCGTACTTCTATGTCCTGACACCGACCGAGGTCGCCAGCGTCGCGAAGTCTTCATCGGTCGCTGCGGAGGTCGCGGGCCGATTCACCAGTCCTTTCGATGGCCGACTGCTCGGCTCCGTCGCCGTCAGTTTGATCGCGGCGGCGTTAATGGCATCTTCATTCGGCACGCTGCACACGTCGATCCTGACGGGGGCGCGCGTCCCATACGCGATGTCGCGTGACCGGCTGTTCTTTCAAAACCTGGCGCGACTTTCGCCACGCACACACGTTCCTGTCGGCGCGCTCATTGTGCAGGGCGTGTGGGCCGGCATCCTCGCCCTGTCGGGGTCGTTCGATACGTTGACCGATTACGTGATTTTCGGGTCGTGGATTTTCTACGGATTGACGACCGCCTCGGTGTTCGTCTTCCGCCGTCGGATGCCGGACGCCGAACGGCCTTACCGTGCGTGGGGTTACCCGGTTGTCCCTGCGCTCTTTCTGTTGGTGACGGCGTGGCTGCTGATTAACACGCTCCTCACCACGCCGACGCAGGCGCTCACCGGACTCGGCTTAATCGCGCTCGGCCTTCCCGTCTACTGGTACTGGTCACGCCATAACCGCGCCAACTTCGCGGACATCGACGAGATCGACGAGAGTTGAAGCCCAATCAAACCTCGATGCACTGTGACACAAGAGATTAACCACCAAGACACAAAGGAATTTCCTCATGGTTGGTCTGTGCAGTAGGCGGCGGAAAGCACTCAAAGGAGAGAATGCTATGAGACAAATCATTTGGCTTCTAGTAATGTCGCTTTCAACGAATTGCTTTCCATATAGAAGCGAGCAAGTAAACCGCAGTACCGCTCCAACGGCCAATAATGTGGAGAGACAAGTGAAAGTCACAATGGATGTCTTTAGCGGTAAAGAGAACCCTACTTGGGTGCTGTCCGAAGAGCAAGTCGATGCCTTTATCTCTGTTCTTGATGCGTTACCAGCTTCCGCTCCCAGCAGTTTTTACGACGGCCTAGGCTATCGCGGATTCCTGGTAACTACTACTGATTCTGAGTCGGGAGAAACTAGCAGCGTAACAGCGTACAAAGGCAAAATTCGGTATAGCAGTGGAGAAGGCATCAAGTACCTTACCGACAAAGGCAGGCGAGTCGAAAAGTTGCTGTTAGAGTCCGGTGGCGCTCGCTTAGACCCGAACATACATAATGTGGTCGAAAAGGAAATTGCGTCTCCTGAAAAGTGAAACTTCTTTGCATTGAGTAGGTATTTAGGTCTGCACCCAAACGTTAAGCCTGAGTCTTGTAGCTTGAGCCGCAGTTCAATAAGCGGAGCCAGTTTGTGAGACTATTTACTATGCAGACCGCACGCTTCATGATCTCCGCTGCTTGATTGGCCTACCTTGTTTCTTCCGTTTCATCCTGGCGAGACTCCATACCAAGGTCGCCATCGGAATCAGTATTGCCGTCCACAGTCACTGATAGTTGTTGCTGATAAACGCGGCGACGGAGTGGCGCCAGGAGACGCTGATCATGATCTCCCTATTGAATGTATTAACGAGCAGTGGGCGCTCGCTTCCCTCCTGGGTAATGACGGCATCGAGTCGGAGTTGAAGGCGTTGCGCGCCTGGCTTGACGGCGGTGACAGTCCACCTCCATTCGCTGACTTGTTTCGTGCTGATAAGCTGCTTGTCAGGGGTCACAGGTTTTACTTCCAAGCCCGAGTCCAAATTCAGCAGCGTCGCTTGCATGTAATCTGAGAACTGAACCTTCTCGGTTTCAACTCTCCCCTTCTCTTTGATCATTCCCTTCAGTTCGTCGGCCGTCCGTGACGGCCCAAGCAGGAACTGGACAGCCTGTGTTTCGCCAACCTTCATCGGAGGCGGCGTGTTGAAAGCGCTGTCGCTTGACCGCAGGCTTTCGCGAATACGATCAATGGTAGATAAGGCGTTTTCTGTCTCATTTGAAGGAGGCCCCGGGTTGGATGCGTTTGAATTCGATGTGGTCACACGTGCATTAGTATTAGTCGCGACGTTGACGCCGCGCGCCATCCACACAAAAAACGCCGCGGCCAAGATTAAACCCGCCGCCGCCAATGCAGTTATCACAACGATGAAGCTTTTCTTGTCAGACATCGCCTCGGCCCTGACAGCTTAGATTGAGCTTGCCGTCGATCACGGAGTCGCCAATCATACAACATCCGCGACGCTGTTTCGGGTTTCGAGTCGCGCGGCGTCGCGCGGCGGTTTCATTTATAATCGTCGGCGACATGACAGAATCAAAACTTCCGCGCCCGCCCGCCGCTCTGCTCGAATTGGCGACCGGCTACCAACGCTCGAAGACGCTCTTCGCGCTCGTCGAGTTCAACCTGCCGACGCTGCTCGCGCGCCGCTCGCTGCCGCTGGCGGAAATCGCCCACGAGCTTAAACTCCACCCGATTGCAGCCGACCGGTTTTTGAATTCGTGCGTCGCGCTCGGTTTGTTGGAGCGCGACGGCGAGGAGTACCGCAACACGGCGTTGACCGAACAGTTTCTGGTGCGAGAGAAACCCGCCTACCTCGGCGACCAGTTCGTGAAGTACGATCAAGCCTCTTACCCGCTGTGGCGCGACCTCGCCGCGAAGCTCCGCGACTGGCAGCCCGGCGCAACCGACGCCGAAACTCCGCAGGACGAAGATCAAGGGCGCGAGTCGATGCGCGCGCAACACAACCTCGCGCTGCTGGTCGGCCACGCGCTCGGCGAGAGCTTCGACTTTTCGACGTACCGGACGATGCTCGATCTCGGGGGCGGCTCCGGCGCGATGTCGCTCGGCGTCTGCGGTGTTCACTCCAAACTACGCGCAATCATCTTTGATTTGCCCGGCATTACCAACCTCGCCGAAGAGTACGTGCGCGCCGAGAACATGACTGAGCGGATCACGGTCCGCGCCGGCAACTTTAAAGAGGACGCGTTGCCCGACGGATTCGACGTCGCGCTACTCGCCAATCTGCTATCGGTTTCGAGCGAAGAAACGAACCGCGAATTGTTGCGTCGTCTGTATCAGGCGCTACCCGACGGCGGGGCCTGCATCCAGAGCGGTTGGATTCTCGACGACACGCGAACCGGCCCGCTCATCCCCGTCCTTTTCTGCCTCGAAGACATCAACTGGCAGTCGCCGGATGTCGAACGCTCCGCCTCAACCTACAAGAGTTGGCTCGAAGAAGCCGGCTTCACGGAAATTGAGCACACACCATTTTGTCCGCCGACCAGCATGATCGTCGGGCGTAAGGTGAAAAAGGGATAACGGATCAAGTCACGGCGCTGTCCGTCAGATGAGGCGGTAGCCTTTGGAGTGCTTGCTTGATGAGATGACGACGTGGATTCGCGGGCTGACCTGACGGAAATCACTTCCGCCGTTAACTTCCTTCAAAGTGCGTTTGGCTATTGACGCTCTCCTCACCGTCGGACAGTGTGACGCGCGTATAAGAGCCGTCAGGTTGGAGCAGCCGCGCCTTGGCGGTGTCACGCAGGTAGACTTCCAGCACATCATCCTTCAGGTACTTTCTGATCTGCGGATCACGCACCGGCGCGACGACCTCGACGCGACGATCAAGGTTGCGCTCCATCCAGTCGGCGCTGCCGATGTAAACCTCTTCACCGTCGCCGCCGCCGTTGGCAAAATAGAAGATGCGGCTATGTTCGAGGAGCCGTCCGACGACGCTCCGCACGTTGATCCGCTCGGAGAGGCCGGGCACGCCGGCCCGCAGCGCGCAAACCCCGCGGACGATTAGATCAATCTCCACTCCGGCCTGGGCCGCACGGTAGAGGGCGCGAATGAGGGCGAGGTCGGTCAGGCTGTTGACCTTCGCGATGATGCGCGCGGGTCGCCCCTGTTCGGCGTTGTCGGACTCGCGGTTGATGAGCGCCGTCATCCGCTCGCGCATGTTGATTGGCGCGACCATCAGGCAGCGATAATCGGAGAAGCGCGAGTAACCCGTCAGATAGTTGAAGAGGTTGGCCGCGTCGGCACCGATCTCTTCATCAGCAGTGAACAGCCCGATGTCGGTATAGATGCGCGAGGTGGTCGGATTGTAGTTGCCGGTTGCGACGTGGACGTAACGCTTCAGCGCCTCGCCCTCGCGCCGCACCACCAGCGCCAGCTTGCAGTGAGTCTTTAGTCCGAGCAACCCGTAGACGACATGGACGCCGTCGCGTTCGAGTCTGCGCGCCCATCCGATGTTGTTCTCTTCGTCGAAGCGCGCCTTGAGTTCGACCAGCACCGCGACCTGCTTCCCGCGCTCGCTCGCTTCCATCAGCGCCTGCACAATCGGCGACTGCTGACCCGTCCGGTAGAGACACATTTTAATCGCCAGCACGTCGGGGTCGGTCGCCGCCGTCGTGATGAAGTCGGTGACGGTCGCGTAAGTGGTGTACGGATGGTGCAGCAGAATGTCTTGCCGCTTGATGGTTTCGAAGACCGACGGCGCATTTTTTATCGCCGCCGGCACGCTCGTCCGCAGCGGTTTGTCTTTCAATTCGGGCCGATCCAGTTGGTAGAGCCGCATCAGGTCGGGCACGTTGAGCGGCCCGTCGATCAGATACACGTCCTGTGGTGTCAGTCCAATTGAGTTCGTCAGATACTCGACCATCGACTGCGGCATGGCGGCGGCAATTTCGAGCCGCACCGCCGTGCCGAACCGCCGCCGGCTTAGTTGCTGCTGCATCATCTTCAGCAGATCGGCGGCCTCGTCCTCACGGATTTCGATGTCGGCGTCGCGCGTCACGCGAAACAGACAACTCTTGCCGGTGCGCATGCCGGGGAACAAAGCGTCGGCGTGCGCCGCGATCAGGCTACCGAGGTAGGTGAACTTCGTTTCGGTTTCATCAATCGGTACTAAGCGCGGCACCAATGGTGGAAGCTTGACGCGGGCGAAGCGGGCCTTGCCCTCGCCCATCGGAACGGGCGGCCCGGCGCTATCTTCGCCCGTCGGATTGACCATCAATCCGAGGTTGAGGCTGAGGTTCGAGACATACGGAAACGGATGGCTGGGGTCGACCGCTTGCGGTGTCAACACCGGGAAGACGCGCTCGAAGAAATACCTGTCGGCAACCCGCTTCTCCGTCTGGCCCAATTCACTGTACGAGGCGACGACGATGCCCTCTGCTTCAAGCTGCGGCAGAATCTCTTCGCGCAAACAGCGCATCTGTTCATCAACCAACGGGCGAAGGTGCTCACTAATCGCCTTCAACTGCTCAGCCGGCGTCAAACCGTCGGGCGATAATTCCGCCACCTCTTCATCCAACTCTTCCTTCAGACCTGAGACGCGGATCATGAAGAACTCGTCGAGGTTCGTGGAGAAGATGGCGAGGAACTTGAGGCGTTCAAGCAGCGGATGGCTGCTGTCCTGCGCCTCTTCGAGCACGCGGCGGTTGAATGCCAGCCAACTCAGTTCGCGGTTATTCAGCAGGTGTCGGTGATGAAGCAGTGTGGGTGGTAGTTCCGCCCGCGGACCCTTCTGCGGTGACTGCTGCGATAATTTATCGTGCTGCTCGTCGCGTCTCGTGTGTTTCGCCCCGGTCGTCATGTGTGATGCCCCGTTCTGCGCGGAGGTGTCTTAGCATCGAAACCAAAACACCGTCACCAGAATTTAACCGAATGCGCGCTTTAGAACTCGACGCGCGTGCCGATCTCGACCACCCGCGTCGGCGGCAAGCAATAATAATCGGCGGCACTGGCGGCATTATGCGACATGAAGGCGAAGAACTTTTCACGCCATAATGCCATGCCCGGTATGTTGCTGGCGATGACCGAGGAACGATTGACGAAGTACGTGATCTGCTGTGGATCGAAATCAAGCCCCGGCAATTTTGCCGTCTCCAACACTTTCGGGACAATCGGTTCTTCCATAAATCCGTACCAGACCGTTATGCGATAAATACCGTGACCGAGCAACTCGACCTCGACTCGCTCATTCGACGGCACGTGCGGCATCTGTTTCGTCTTCACGGTCAGCAGCACGATGTGTTCATGCATCACACCGTTGTAAGTGATGTTAGCGAGCAGCGCGGACGGCGCGCCCTGCGGATTGCCGCTCAGGAAGACGGCTGTGCCGGGGACGCGCACCAATCGCTCTGCTTGAAGATTATTCAGCACATCAGCGAGCGACGATTCCTGGCCGAGCCGCGCGGCGACGAGTCGACGCCCGCGCTTCCACGTCGTCATAACGGTGAAGATCAGCACCGCGACGACAATCGTGAACCAGCCACCCTTCGGAATCTTAACAATGTTCGCGGCGAGAAAAGCCACGTCGATAATTAAGAAAGATCCGGCGACCGCGCCCGCCGTCAAGTGGCTCCACTTCCAGCGTTCGAGCGCGACGATGTAGAAGATGATCGTCGTAATCGCCATCGTCAAAGTGACCGCGATGCCATAAGCGGCGGCCAGATTGCTCGACGTGCGAAAGCCGAGCACGATCAGGATGCACGAAATCATCAACAACCAGTTGATGGCCGGAATGTAAATCTGCCCGAACTCGGTGGTCGACGTGTGAAGGATATTGAGGCGCGGCAGGAAGCCGAGTTGCACGGCCTGCATCGTGATTGAAAACGCGCCGGAGATCAGCGCCTGCGATGCAATCACGGCGGCGAAGGTCGCCAGGACGACCAACGGATAGAGCGCCCATGAAGGAGCCATCAGGTAAAAAGGATTGACCGCTGCTTCCGGGTTGGCAAGTAACAGCGCGCCCTGACCGAAGTAGTTGATGAGCAGCGCCGGCAGCACGGCGGCGAACCACGCGATGCGAATCGGGCGCTTGCCGAAATGCCCCATGTCGGCGTAGAGAGCTTCGCCGCCGGTGACAACCAGGAACACGGTACCGAGGATGAAGAATCCGATCCAACCGTTGGCGCGGAAAAACTCGAAACCGTGGATTGGGTTCATCGCTCCGATGATCGCCGGGTTACCGATGATGTGCGAGACGCCAAGCACCGCGAGTGTGGCAAACCAGACGAGCATCACCGGCCCGAACATCTTGCCGACGGCGGCGGTGCCGTGGCGCTGGATCAGGAACAGCCCGATCAGAATCGCAATCGTGATCGGCACCACATAAGGCTCGAACAGCGGCGTCACGATGTTCAATCCCTCGACCGCGCCGAGCACCGTAATCGCCGGGGTGATAATGCCGTCGCCGTACAGTAGCGCCGCGCCGAAGATGCCGAGCACGACGAGCCACCAACGCTCGGTCTTGGTCAGCACTTTGATCGGCGTCGCCAGCGCGGTGAGCGCCAGGATTCCGCCCTCGCCGCGGTTATCCGCTTCAAGGATGAAGATCAAATATTTGACCGTGACGACGATAATCAACGCCCAGAACACGAGCGACAGTACGCCGTAGATATTTACGGGCGTCGCCGGGATCGCGTGCGGGCCGTGAAAGCACTCGCGCAGCGAATAGAGCACGGAGGTTCCGATGTCGCCGTAGACGATGCCGAGCGCCGCCAGCGAGAGTAGCGCCAGGCGTCCGCCCGTCGGCGCCGTGTGGTGATCATGCGGCGCATGTTCATCCTGCACTGCGTTCTCGGTGAGAGTCTGATCGACTACCTCTTGAACTGTGTTCTGCATAATTTTTGATTTGAGGCAAGGCGAAAGTTTACCCTCTTATGACACTCTCTTAATCGAGGCGGTCTGCGATAGCTTGACCGACCGCCCCGATGCCACGCCGCACACCGCGGCACGCTTACTTGCTGAGCGCTTGCTCAGCGATTGATAAACGCCATCATCGCTTTCGGGTACCGGTCGCCGGCGACCACGCCGCGTGGGGTCAGTTCGTCAATCCGCCGCAGGTCGTCCGCCGTCAGTTCAATGTCGAGCGCGGCGACATTCTCTTCCAAATACTTCCGGCGCTTCGTGCCCGGAATCGGCACGATTTCTTCGCCACGCGAGAGCACCCACGCGAGCGCGAATTGCGCGGGCTGATAACCCTTCTCGGCGGCCATATCGCCGATGCGCTTCACCAGATCGAGGTTGCGCTGGAAATTCTCGCCCTGAAAGCGCGGGCTTTGTCGGCGGTAATCATCCGCCGCCAGGTCGTCGAACTTTTTAATCTCTCCGGCGAGGAATCCGCGCCCGAGCGGACTGTACGCGACGAAGCCGATGCCTAGCTCGCGGCAGACCGGCAGCACATCGTCCTCCGGGTCGCGCGACCATAGGCTGTATTCGCTCTGCAACGCGGAGACGGGGTGCGTGGCGTGTGCGCGGCGGATCGTTTCGGCGCCGGCTTCGGAGAGGCCGAGGTAGCGCACTTTGCCTTCCTCGATCAAACGCCCCATCGCGCCGATGGTCTCTTCAATCGGCACGTCGGGGTCGACGCGATGTTGGTAGAAAAGGTCGATGGTTTCAACGCCGAGCCGCCGCAGGCTATTTTCGCACGACGCGCGGACATACTCCGGACGTCCGTTGACGCTGCGTTTCGTTGGGTCTTCATCGTCACGCACGATGCCGAACTTGGTCGCCAGAATCACGCCGGCGCGCCGGCCTTCAATGGCCCGCCCGACCAATTCTTCGTTGGTGTACGGCCCGTACACGTCGGCGGTGTCGAGCAATGTCACGCCCAACTCCAGCGCGCGGTGAATCGTCGCCGTCGATTCGGCGTCGTCGCGCGTGCCGTAGAATTCCGACATGCCCATGCAGCCGAGGCCTATCTCCGAAACAACCAACCCCTGTTCACCGAGTGGTCTTTGTCGCATCATCTTTGCCTTTCTACCCTTTCTATGTTTGGTTCACCGCCAGCTTGCCGATGGTGCTTGCCATTTGTGTTCTTGTTTTATGTTGCCGATTGTTCTACCACAAAATCTGTTAGTCGTGTCCCTCTCACACCCCTTTCGCATGGTGGAGGGCGGACATAAATCATGAACGACTCAAACGCGCTCATCACGCGCGACAACCACGATCCGGCAACAATTGGAAAGAACGAATTATACGTGATTACTCACCATGCATAAATGCGGGGACCTTCGCGCTATTTAACGAAAGGTTCAGGTAAGAATCGATTTTGTGACACAACCCCGCGCCCTCGACCGGCGAGACCGGCAACGGGGCAAGACGTGGATTGTGTGGGGGAACGTCGGGGCCGGAACGAACGCTGTGTGAATATACTGATGGATGCGATTGGCGCGCGCGTCCGTCACGACAAGTGTGCGAGCCGGCGGCGCGCTTTGACGATTTGCCGGTCGGTGCGCTCCGCCATCGCGGCGAGCGCGTCACGTCCCTGCTTCGCTTCTTCATCTGCCGCAACTTTGATCCGGTACACGCCGTCCTGCTTGATGCGCTTCAACCCGAACTCGACGGTGCGCAACTCTTCCTTAAGATTGATGAGGCGAGTGGCGAGGTCTTCCGCGTGGTCCTCGTTTTGCCCGCCCGCGCAGTAAAAATGTAAATTTTCGTCACCGAGCAGCGAGTGCAGACTCTCGACATCGCCCTCGCGATAGGCGCGGCTCGCTTCGGCCATGATGGTGTGGCGGCGTCGCGCCTCTTCGTCATCTAGAGCGTGGTCGGGATGAAACACTTTGGCGACCGACCAAAACAATTTGCGCAGCGCCGTCCCCGTAGGAACCGCGCCCGACTCAAACGCGCCGCTCACGGCTCCGGCACGCATCTCATCTTCATCCGCCGCCGCATCGACGCCGAGCACGCGCGTCTCCGCTTGCTTGATGGCTTGTTCAATATCCTCCAGTTCAGACAAGCGGCCACCGACGATTTGGGTGTAGCGCACTTTGAAGGCATGGAGTTCTTCGCGCAGCGTGGCGAGTTCGCTCTGTCGCTCGGCGAGCGCGGATTCCAGCCGGGCGACTTCGAGGGTCAGATCAGGCGGTTCGTTACTCGCCGCCGACGGATGAAGACTGATGCTCTGCATGGATGTTGTTGGCGTAGCGAGTTTCAAATTGTCTTGGTTTGGATATAAGGCATAGGATCATGAAGTCTACAGCCTCATAAAGTCGCCTCAACGACCCTTTCAACTTCGCGTGGTAGGGTGATGACCACGAATTGCACGCCGCTATAAAGATAGTCCTCGCCTGACTCGTCAATGATGCGCAACCAGTTCGCAGGATCGTTCTTTTCTGGCGGAACAATCTGATAGAGCTTGCGCAGCTCAAGCGCGGCTTCATAACCCTTGTTATCAATGCAGAGTGCGTATGTTATTTGCCGTCGTGCCATAATTAATCTAAAAGGCTCTTGACCTTCACTCACTTCTTCAGGACATGCCGCAGCGCGCCGTCGAGTTGCGGGTGCGCGAATTTGAATTGCGCGGATTGTAGACGCTTCGGCTCGACGCGCGTGCTTGAGAGCAGTAAGGCGTCGGCCATCTCGCCGAACGCGAGGCGCGCCGCGAACGCCGGAACCGAGAACAGCGTCGGGCGTCCTAACACTTCGCCGAGCGCCTTAGTAAACTCGGCGTTCGTCGCCGGGCGCGGCCCGACTACGTTGACCGGTCCCTTTAACGACTCGTCGCCGAGCGCGTGCTTAATCGCGCTGACCACATCATCCAGCGCGACCCAACTCATGTACTGCGCGCCGCTTCCGATCTTTCCGCCGGCACCCATTTTGAACGGCGTCAACATCTTCGCGAGCGCCCCGCCCTCGTCGCTCAACACGACGCCGATGCGTAAGTGGACGACGCGGATGCCCGCTGCGCGCGCCGGATCAGCCGCCGCTTCCCATGCGCGGCACACTTCGCTCAGAAAGTCTTTGCCCGAAGAACTGTTTTCGTCGAGCACTTCCGCACCGCGGTTGCCGTAGTAGCCGATGGCCGACGCGCACGCCAGCACCTGCGGGCGATCACTCAGTTGCGCCAGAGTTTCGGCGATCAGGCGCGTCCCTTTTTCGCGACTGTCGCGGATGCGTTTCTTCTTCTCATCAGTCCAACGTCCTTCGGCGACGTTCTCGCCGGCGAGATGCACCGCCGCGTCATGCCCTTCCAGCGCGGCGGCGTCAATGGTTCCGGTCTCCGGGTTCCAACGCGCCGCAGTCGTACCGGGGTGCGGCGGGTTCTCATTGTCGCCGCGCACCAGACACGTCACACTATGGCCGTCGGCGATTAACGAAGGGACGAGCGCCGAGCCGACCAAGCCGGTCGCGCCGGTGACGATAATCTTCATCTAATGCTCCTTTCCAATTTTCATTTTGTCCGCTGGGACGATCAGTTACGAAGAAGTAAGTCAGTTGAGAGATGAACCATTAAACAGTCTTCAGTTTTGAGTTTCCAGGTTTCAGCCCAAAACTTAAAACCGAAAACTCAAAACTGAAAACTCTTTACTCTTGCCGCGAGCGCCTCACGCGCCACTTCTCTGTCGTCGAAGTGGAAAACTTCTTTGCCAATGATCTGATAATCCTCGTGCCCTTTGCCTGCGATGAGCACCAGGTCGCCGACCCGCGCTTCGGCAACCGCTGTGTGAATCGCCGCGCGCCGGTCGGTGATTTTGCGGTACGGTTTGGCGGTCAGACGCAGGCCCGCTTCGACATCGGCGAGAATCGCTTCCGGGTCTTCGGTGCGCGGGTTGTCGGATGTGGCGATGACGACATCACTCAGACGCGCCGCCGCTTCGCCCATCGGAGCGCGCTTCGTCCGGTCGCGGTCGCCGCCGCAGCCGAACACCGTGATGATCCGGCCCGGCGTCACGCCGCGCGCCGTGCGCAGCACGCTTACCAGCGCGTCGTCGGTATGCGCGTAGTCGACGACGACCGCGAAACCGCCCGCGTGCGCGACGCGCTCGAAACGACCCGGCGCACCCGCGCAATTCTCGACGGCGCGCACCATCGCGTCCATGTTGAATCCGAGCGCGAGGCCGGAAGCGACCGCCGCCAGGATGTTGTAGACGTGCGGGCGACCGACCAGTGGCGACCTCAGCGAACGCATACCGTCCGGCGTGTGTAAGTCGAATCGCGTCCCGTCGAGCGTAAACTCCACTGCGCGCGGCGTCACGTCCGCCACTGCGTCGAGCGCGTAGGTCAACACTCGCGCGCCGTTGTCTCTCAGTTCACTTGCCAGCCGCACACCGTACTCGTCATCGACGTTGATGACCGACACGCCCGGCGCTTCGCCAAGGCTTCCATCAAACAGTCTGCGCTTCGCCGCGAAATACCGCTCCATCGTGCCGTGGTAATCCAGATGGTCGCGCGTCAGGTTGGTGAAGACCGCGACACGGTAATGCAGTGCGTCGCAGCGGTGCAGATCGAGCGCCTGTGACGAAGACTCCATCACCGCAACGCTGCACCCCGCATCGACCGCGCGGCGCAGAAAGCGTTCAACGTCGCTCGCTTCCGGCGTGGTGTGGACAGATTTCACCCGCTCACCGCCGACGCGCGACTCGACCGTGCTTAACAGCGCGACTTGTTCACCGACGCCTTCGGCCATCGCCGCGACGAGAAACGCGGTCGTCGTCTTGCCGTTCGTGCCGGTGATACCGATCAGGTTCAATTCGCGCGACGGATGACGATGCACATCCGCCGCCGCGAGCGCCATCGCGTGACGCACCTCACTCACCTGAATCCACACGCCTTCAAATCCATCGGGTCGCACACGCTCTGAGATGACGCCGGCAGCGCCGCGCCGCATCACGCCGTCGACAAAACTGTGTGCGTCGACGTTCGCCCCGTGCACGGCGGCGAATAGCCACCCCGCGCCGACCTGCCGCGAATCGTGCGTCACGTCTTCGACTATCACATCCGAATTGCCGGTCACCTCGCCGTCAATCGCAAGCGCAACGTCGCCGACGGTGATCTTAATCTGCTGCTCTATTGAATCAGTCATCGAGTTCTAAGTCTACACTTTGATGAAAATCCTGCGCCGGTAAAGGACCGTCATCAAACCGAGAAAGACCATGACGAAACAGATTGCGAAGGCGAGCGAAGCGTTGATCGGCGACGCCCACGACGCGAACAGGTTTTCGTAGATGAATGTCTTCAGCGCAACCTCGGAGCCGTCAGCACGTGTCAGTTTCCAGATGACCAGCAGACGACCGACGAGGCCAGAGAGAAAGAAGACGATCAGCGCGTTGACGCCGAAGACGACGAACGGCAGCAACCAGCGCCGCCATCCTTTGATGTCAATCAACCAGTAGCACAGCGCCAGCAATAACAGCGCCATGCCCGCCGTGAACAGCACGTACGAACTCGTCCACAGCGGTTTGTTGATCGGGAACCAGCCATGCCACAGCCAACCGACGAGCACCCCGACGACGCCAGCGACAACCATGCCACGAACTTTATCAAGCGGCGTGCGCGACGCCCGCAACCAATGGCCTGCGAGCACGCCGCAGAGTGTCGTCGCAATCGCCGGGATGGTGCTGAAGATTCCTTCCGGGTCGTAGTTCGGTTTGTAAATGTGTCCGGCCAGCAGTGTGCGATCTATGAACGCCACGAGGTTTCCATCAACGCTGAGGTCGCCTGCGCCGTAGCCCGGCACCGGCGTCAAGATCATCAACAGCCAATAGGCGACGAGCAGTGCCGCCGCAATCAACGCCTGCATCCTGACGCTTGTCCACAGGAAGATGACGGACGCGAAGAAGTAGCAGAAGGCGATGCGTTGCAGCACGCCGGGGATGCGGATCGTCGCGAGATTGAAGTACGGGAAGCCGGCGAGCACAAGGCCGAGGCCGAAGATGATGAGCGAACGCTTTGCGGTCTTCCAAAACATATCGCGCTTTGACCCACCGCCTTCGACACGCCGCGCGAAGGCGAGCGTGATCGAGACGCCGACGATGAACAGAAAGAATGGGAAGATCAAATCGGTCGGCGTCCAGCCGTGCCATTCGGCGTGCTTCAGCGGGGCGTAACTCGCGCTCCACGAACCGGGGTTGTTGACCAGAATCATCCCCGCCACCGTCAGGCCGCGGAAAGCATCAAGCGACAGCATCCGCCCCGCGCCGGTCGTCCCACCCTGAACCTCATGCGTTGTGCTCACATCTTTTTCTCCTTATGAGATACGTCTGGCGTTTGAGTTCGTGGTGGAAGGCCGCGCGGCGTTTCGATCACGAAGGGCGACGCGGTTGTTGCGGTCGAAGTCTCTTTTCACTATTGTGGTTTGGCCGGACTCAATGGGTGATGTTAACAATTACAGAATTTAGTTGGGGCGCCGTTCGGTGTCAACGCCCGCCCTCGCTGAATGATCTTATCGACTTTTCACTTTCCACACACGGAGGCCGAAGAACTTGTCACTGATGTTGCAAGAAATCGCCGAGCAACCGGCGGCGCTTGAAAAGACGATTGCCGAGGAACGCGCGAAGGTAACGCGACTCGGCAAGTTTCTGCGTGGGCGCGACATTGACTTGATCGTTCTCGTCGCGCGCGGGTCGTCAGACAACGCCGCGCTGTTTGGTCGCTATTTATTGGAGATTACGACTGGCATTCCCGTCGCGCTCTCCGCGCCGTCGGTTCACACGCTCTATGGCGCGAAGCTGAATCTGAGTCGCGCGCTCGTCGTCGGCGTTTCGCAGTCCGGCGAAGGCGAAGACATCAACCGCGTGCTTGAGAACTGCCGCGCCAGCGGGGCGTACACCGTCGGCATCACGAATGAAGCCGGTTCGTCGATGGTCAGTATCGTTGACGAAACTTTGCTGATGCACGGCGGGCGCGAGCGTTCCGTGGCGGCGACGAAAACATACACCGGTCAACTGCTGCACTTCTACATGCTCGCCGAAGCGCTGGCCGAGTCGGGCGTGAAGTTGGGTTATGAACAGATACCGGAGTATGCCGCGCGCGCCCTCGAATCGCGTTCCGTCGTCGAAGGATTAGTGGAGCGTTACGTCTTTATGGAGAACTGCGTCGTCGTCGGGCGCGGATTGATCTACGCCGATGCATACGAGATGGCGTTGAAGCTGATGGAGACATGCTACGTGGTCGCGGAGCGTTTTTCGTCGGCGGACTTTCTGCACGGCCCTTTGGCGATTGTCGAGCGCCACTTCCCGATCATGATCTTTGCGCCACCGGGCGTGACACTTCCCGGCGTCAAAGAACTGCTCGGTCGCCTGCGTGAACTGCATGCCGACACGCTGGTGATTAGCACCGACGATGAAGCGACGGACGCCGCGACACGCGCGATCAAAATGCCGGCTGACATCAGCGAAACACTTTCGCTGATTCCATACATCATCCCCGCGCAACTCTTCGCCGCGCTGCTCGCCGACGCCAAGGGCCTCAACCCGGACGCCCCCCGCTCACTCGCGAAAGTGACGCGGACGTTGTGAGACCTGATGGCGTTGATAGATCGCTGATGAGTTTCAGGATTCAACGAGAGACGCAACAAGCTGTCTTAAACCAACATCCGACATCAAACACCTAATCTCTCTGCTTAATCAAAGAGGGTGCCTTGCATTGAAGGTCGGCGGAACGTCTGCGGCGGGCGCGTCTGATTGGTGATTGTGCGCGGGTTATCGGCGTTCAGTCCGAGCCGCGCGCAGTGCAGGCGAAAACTCTTTTCGATCATCTCCCAGTACTCGCCTGAGCCGCGCATCCGCTCGCCGAACGCGCTCAGGTTGAGCTTGCCTTGGCGCGCGTCACGGATGCGGTTCATCACGCGGTCGGCTTTCGTCGGCAGACGCTCGCGCAGACGCAGCTCGAAGTACGGCGCGACGCTGCCTGGCAGACGCAGCATCGTCATGAATGCTTCACTTGCTCCGGCTTCGCGCGCTCGTTTTAAGAGTTGTGGGATATGCGGGTCGTTGAGGCCGGGGATGATCGGCGCAATGCCGATGCCGACCGGGACGCCCGCGGCGGCGAGTATCGCCATCGCTTTGAATCGCGCGTCGGGCGACGGCGCGAACGGTTCGAGTGCCCGCGCCGTTTCGTAATCAAGAAACGGGATGGTGAAGTAGACGCTCGCTTCGGCTTCGCGCGCGAGCGCCGCGAGCAGTTCCGCATCGCGACGCACGAGCGCCGACTTGGTGACGATGCCGACCGGGTTGCGAAACTCAAGGCACACTTCGAGACACGCTCGTGTTAGTCGGTAATGTGATTCGAGCGGCAGGTACGGGTCGGACGTAAACGAGAACATCAGCACGTCGCCGCGCCAACTACGCCGCATAAACTCCGCGCGCAGCAGTTCGGGCGCGCGCACCTTAGCGACAATCTTCGTCTCGAAATCGGTGCCCGCGCCATAGCCGAGGTACTCGTGCGTCGGTCGACTGAAGCAGTAACTGCAAGCATGTGTGCATCCGCGGTAGCAGTTCACCGAGTAGTCGAAGCCGACATCCGGGCTGTTGTTGTGGGTGATGATCGAGCGCGTCGCGGTCTCCTCAAAGACCTCAACCTTCGTCTCCGGCGGCTCGCCCGTCCACTCGACGGTCGTCTCAAGCCAAGGGTTCGGCGGATTCTTTACGTAATGCATAAAAGAACGACGTGCAGTGTGTGACAAGCGACCGAATGCCGGAATTGAGAGATTGTCCAGAACGGCATTCAAGAAAATCGAAGCGGACAACCTTGAAAGAGATACTATCGTGTAGACCGCTCGAATGACGCGAACACCCCACATAGGTTGTTCGGCTGCGCTTACATCGAAGTGCGTCAACAAAACTATACATCCACTCCAGCATCTAATTCATACCGCCAAAAACAACCTTCTTTCAATGCGTCAGAGTCAACCTGCTCAAGCTCAACAACAATCTGCTGCTCTGTATCTGCTCCATTAAATAGAAGCAAGAACTCTGCTAACTGCGGTACGCTAGAGTTTACGAACATCACCGAAGCAAACCAATCTTCGTGCTCCAACGTGACGATGTTCCCACCATCTGCTTCGTCTATACAAATGGGATTGCCTGAATTACCGTCAGAACCAATCACGTAATACCGACTAAGGCGTAATCGGTCTGCTTCATTCCAATCGTCAGGGTTGCCCCATATCTCCCAGACGGGTCGTAAACTGTCTGCAAGATCAGTAAAGGATAAATAAGGCGCGGCACTCTTAGGCAACCCTGCTTCGATAAGGAATCTCTTTGAGGCTTCAGGGATGTTTCGGTTGGCGAAACCATCAGGAGAGACACGTATGAGCGAATAGTCTTACAACAACTTAGGCAAAATTCCTTTCAGTATTTGCTCTTGCCATCTTTCAATGAATCTTGAAGGCTCGACCATTTATCCCTCTTCAGAAAAGCGAAGTAGCCGAACGCTGATTAAACCGCCGCTTGGTCATTTCATCACCCATCGCCGTTCTGACTAGAAGCAGGATGCTCGCCCCGGCGGCGCGCTCGTTTGAGGCGTAATTACAGGTTGATTCTTTCACCAAGTCCGAAAAATCTGTACCTCTCATCGTAGACCTTCTGAAAAATCGCAAAGGCTAAGTGTCCGGTGCAGTGAGCCGGTGCCACGGATTCAACGTCGTATTCTTCGCGCATTCTCTTCGCCAGACCCTCGATATATTCTCGCTGATACGGAATGAGATGAAATCCACCGGCAACCAAATGAATCTTTCCTTTCCGAACTTTTTTGGTTTCCTGAATGATAATCTCGATTGTGCTGTGCGAGCATCCCGCAATTATTATTTCACCTTTTTCGGTGGCAAACTAAACCGACAACTCCGGCATGCCGATGAACTGCGAATTCTCCTCAAACGGCGGATACTTGATAAATGTGCCCATCAACCGGGAAATCGTCGGAATTAAAGTTACGCCGGTCAGCACTTCTTTCGCTTCGGTCAGATACTCCACATTGGACTTCCAAAATCTGCCCGTCGGCACGGTTACCATCCCTTCAATTATTCTTTCGCCACGAAAGTATTGCTGGTCTTTGGGCAGTGTCTTCGCAGCACCCGGCTCAGCTTCACGAAAAGGAAATTTGGTCGGCGCGCCGAGCGAGAAGAAATCGTTCGGAAGATAAATTTTAACTTTTGGATTGACGCTCAATAGGTAATCAAAACCACCGATATGGTCATAATGTCCGTGCGACACAATGGCAATTTCAATCTTAGTCAAATCAATTTTCAGCGATTTAAGATTGCTCTCAAACACTTTGGCGTCAGTTCCCGCGTCGAACAAAATCGTTTTCCCTTTGTACTGCACAATCGAAGAGAAACCGAAATCATGCTTGAGTCCTTTGCCCTCGGAACCAAATGCGTCGTAGACATTTGTTATCACTACGTCTGATGAAGTTGGCTTAGTCTGCGCTGTGGCGAGAGAACCAGCCGCACACCCGGCGATTATCATCAGAATGGAGGTTAACCATCTCATTTTTCCGTCTCCTTTTGTCGCCTCAATGCCGAGAACTGGAGGCTTGCCCGACGACTGAATTGACGCGGGCGGGACGCAACACCGCTAGAAGCAACTCTTGCGAATGAAAGTCCGTAAACATGCCTCGCATCCAATGACCGTTGAGATGGTCGTTGAGTTAGACGAGTTCCTTAACGTATTTCATCATGTCCTCGCCGTAACCGAGCCGCTTGTAAATCTCTCTCGCCCGAAGGTTCTGGGCGAAGACGCTCAACGTCAGCCAACGATACCCTTGAGAACGTGCCCATTCCTCGCCTTTCTCTATCAGCACACGTCCGATGCCACGCCCCTCGCCTTCGGGAGCGACAACAATATCTGCGATATGACCGTGTTCTTCATGGTTGTAATAATCGGTTCCGGTTTGTAGATGAATGAAGCCTAAAGCCACGCCTTTGTCATCTTCCGCGATAAAGATCGCAGTTCCCGGTGGTTGATTAAGGAGCCTGTCGCTCAACACTTGAGTATCGGTGGCGGTCATCTGAGCGGCATCACGCCAAGATGGTGGACCAAATTCCGCGAGGCGAGGGAGCAGCGAAATGATAAATTCTTTATCACCGACAGAGGCAGATCGAGTTTGGATGTTTGAATCTATGCTCACAGTCGCTCTATTAATCGCTCGTCCGAGGATATAGCGAAGCCACCCAACGCTTGAGATAAGGTGCGAGCATGAAGCGGAGCGGAAGGCGAGTCACCGTTATCGAATTGTTCGACAGCGCGATGGCAGAAACCTTTATCTTTCGAGGATGTATCTTCCGCCTATATCTTCTGTCTCGAAGTACGCTGACTTTCCCGCGATACAAGAAATCAACGTGCCAAAGTTGCTTCCTTCCACTCTAGATATAGCCGCACGCAGCGGCATTTCCGTTTGGTCTATATCTGAATCATCAGACATGATGTAGCACATCTCAGGTGCGCCCTTCTGCTTTAACATTCTGAAAATAGACTCGGCAGACTGCTCGTTTGAGGGAATTGACTTGGCGTACCGTCCATCCAAATCATGAATGTGATGAAACCCGTTTAGTATTTTCTTCCTGCCTTTGACACTTCCAATCAACGTCACATACCTGTCCCGCTTTTCAGGAATGATGAATACACGCGCGAACATTTCTTCATGTACGTTCATGGCAATTCGCAATCTTAGGACTTACTGATGATAGAAGCGGTCGAACGCAAAAGTTCACCCGCCACGCCAACCAACACTGCCATTCACGCTAAACGTTCCCGTGGTCGGGTGCAACAACTGGTTATGCCCCGACCACGCGGACAGACGTTCCTAACTGATGAAGCGGAAGCCGATGAGGATGCCAAATGCAATGGAAGTGACACCCACAACCACACACGCGATTCCCGCGCGCACGGCCGCCGAACCTTCGAGCGAATCCGATTGCAACGGGTTGCCATCGGAATCTCGGAGCACGTGACGGCGGTATTGAATGCGCTTCGTCGCAATGGCGTTCTTGCCCAGGAACAGTGCGATTACGCCAATGGCGATGAGTAGAAGGCTCAGCATAGGTCAAAGGGCATAACGACCAAGCTCACCCGCCGCCGGAAGCGTAGCGAG
>JACDEG010000387.1:0-3901 GCA_013816505.1 Pyrinomonadaceae bacterium
CAGAGGTCCCGCGTGGCGTTCGCCGGATGTCGCGGACGAGACTCTGTTCGATGGACGGATTGCCGGTAAAGCCATTGAGGTCATGCGCGGAGTTAAGGAGAAGCCGTTCTTCTTGGCGGTCGGGTTCACCAAGCCGCACCTGCCCTTCGTCGCGCCGAAGAAGTACTATCGTATGTATCCGATGGAGAAGGTGAAACTTCCCGCCAACCTTTTCCCGCCGAAAGACGTTCCGCGAGTCGCTTTGACTGACTTCGGCGAGTTGCGTGCCTATGCCGACATTCCAGAAGAAGGCGCTTTGTCCGAGAGACAAGCGCGCGAGTTGATTCGCGGTTACTACGCCGCGACGAGTTACGTTGACGCGCAGATCGGGCGCGTGCTTGACGAACTGGACCGCACAGGCTTGCGCGACAACACAATCGTCGTGCTGTGGGGCGATCATGGTTATCAACTCGGCGAGCACGGCTTGTGGAACAAACACACCAACTTTGAAATCGCAACGCGCTCGCCGCTCATCATCAGCGCGTCGGGCGTAACGAAAGCAGGAAAGAACACGGATGCCCTCGTCGAGCTTGTGGACGTGTATCCGACGCTTGTCGAACTCGCCGGGCTACCGCTGCCGCAAGGCTTGGAAGGCATAAGTTTAGTGCCGTTGCTGCACAGTCCGAAGATGAATTGGAAGCGGGCGGCGTTCAGCCAGTATCCGCGCGGCGGGCATGTGATGGGCTACTCAATCCGCACCGAACGTTACCGTTATACCGAATGGAGCGAACCGGGCAAAGTGCCGGTCGGCGTTGAACTTTACGATCATGAACGTGACGCGGCGGAGAACGTCAACATCGCTCACCTGCCGGAGCACAACACAATCGTCGCCGAATTGAGCAGACAGTTGAAATTAGGGTGGCGCGCCGCCCTGCCGTCTTTTGCTTCCGTGCCAACAGCAAAGCCCCATCAAACGCGGCGCGCAGCGGGGCGTTGATGCTCGCTTATCGTCTGCTTACCGCGTCGCAGGCGTCATCCTTAAACCAGCATGATAAAGAATTTGAAACGATACTTAATGATAACGTGCGCGGCATGTATGGTGAGCGCGCAAGGCTGCGGATGGCAAAGCGATACTTCCGGCATCTCAACAGGCACACCGAACGGCGCGGACAAAATCGTCAAGCGTTCACAGGATACGAACCCCGAGACACGCGATGAGACAAAACAAACGGCGAGCGACTCTGCGCCGCGCAACTCTATGCTGCGCGGCGACATGTTTTTCATCGAAGGCGGGGCGTTCCTGATGGGCACAAATAACGGGATGCCGTATGAAGCGCCCGCGCATGAAATCAAACTCGAACCTTTCTGGATGGATGCGGACGAAGTGATGGTTGCGGAGTTCGCCCGCTTCGTCGCAGCGACCGGCTACCAGACGTAAGCTGAACGGTTCGGATGGTCAGGTGTCTTCGATATGAAGACCGGCGAGTGGACGCGCGTTGAGGGCGCGAACTGGCGTGCGCCAGAAGAGCCCGGCTCACAAGCGATGCCAAACGAGCCGGTCACACAAGTCTCTTGGAACGATGCCAATGAATACGCACGCTGGGCGGATAAGCGTCTACCGACCAAAGCCGAATGGGAGTACGCCGCGCGCGGCGGTTTAGAGGGCAAGGAATACTCATGGGGAGATGAACTCAGACCCGCAGGCAAACCGGTCGCTAATTGGTGGCAGGGCATGTTCCCATAGCGCAACACGAAGGAAGACGGCTTCCTAATGCGCGTTGCGGTGAAGAGTTTCAAACCGAACGGTTATGCCTTGTACGACGTGGCGGGTAACGTTTGGGAGTGGTGCGCCGATTGGTACGCGGATGACTATTACTCACAGAGTCCGCGCGAAAATCCTACTGGAAAGGCAAGCGGCACGGAGCGAGTGATGCGCGGCGGCTCGTTCCTGTGCGCCGAAAATTTCTGCACGAACTATCGTGTTGCGGGCAGAAGCCATGCGACACCGAACACGGGGTTGAACAACGTGGGTTTTCGTTGCGCGAAAGGCGTATAGGCGGTCTCCACATGCGCATCAAGCGAAAACTGACGCTTATCACTTTTGAAGGAAGAATAAAACGAGAGTTCACGATCTGCGGTAGAAGTTGTGACGGATCGCAGTCGTTGCGAACGCGACCAACGACACGCACATGAGCGGCAAATTAGAATTCATAAGCACCTATATCCGTAGAAGTTTTACCAAGCAAGGGATAACCATCCAGATCAACCGTATATCCCAGCTTCACTCCTTTATTTCTTGCGGGGCTATTTTCTTTCAGGCGGAAATTTCGATTTGCAGAGTCCACAAAAAGCGGATCTGCAATAACATCTCCCTCCCCGGGGGGAACGCCTATCGGGTCGGGATTGCCGGCGGAGTAATACAGGTTATGATCGTGTGGATGATCGCCAATAGCGGTGCGCGTATGCCCGACAGGCTTAATAAAGGGCCCAAATACTTTCATGTCCTTTGCAATCACGAAGATGTTATTACGAACGGTAAAGGCCGTTCCTTCAGGATAGAAAGTCCAGAATACAAAACGATCTACATTTGGTTCGCGGGTTCTAATCACGGTGTTGTTATAGACCCGAACATTTTTCATCGTTCCACCGCCGATGAATTGGTTCTTGTCGTCGCTTAAGTTATACGCGACCGTAATGTTCTCGACATTACGGGCGGCCATTTCTAAAAACCCATGATTATTTACCGATGTATTATGATGAATATTAATATCATTGGCATTGAAGTTATCATCTACGCCGTCAAGCTCAATGACGCCTCCCTCAGAGCCGTAGGGACCACCATACGCGCCATAATTTTCTATTCTGTTAAATGATATTTCATTCTGCCCGGAGACGATCATGATGGCAATCGGGCACCATGAACGAGCCATCATTTCAGTGGCATCATGTTGATAATTTCGGCTGATCAGGTTGTGGGTTCCTTTCACCTTAATACCGACCGGGGTATGAACAAACTCGCAGTTCTTAACAACATTATGATGAGTTCCCAGAGCCAGATACACCGCTCCGAGTTTCTGCACATTCTTGTTTTTGTGGTCAGAGCCGGGCGGATTGGTATTATCATGGAAATACAGACCGTCAATGACTATGTAACTACCCTCTACCCTGAAGATATTCCCGTTCAGTACATTCCAGTCAGGGTTTGTAAAAGACGGAGCAGGACCGGGTTTGTAAAAGACGGAGCAGGACCGGCGCCGTATTTTTCAAAGATTGGCGCGAGTTCTTTTCGCGGAGTTTTTAAAATCACATCAGCCTCAACACTATAGCTTGAAAAAACGATGGGCTTCGTTGCTGTTCCTGAACTGGTGAAGACAAATCCCCCGGTATAAGAAGAGCCTCTGGCAAAGAGTACATTGTCTCCCGGCAGAAACTTACGACTCAGATTTTTGAGGCTTTTCCATGCTGCTTCTTTAGTGGCTCCTGTATTGTCGTCATTTCCAAAACGGCTATTGACATAATAAGTTGTGGCATTCGCCTGGAGGTTAAGGAAGAAAATGAAAAGAACTAAATTGCAGATGCAGCACCAACGGAGCTTAATGAACCGGCGGCTCGTTCGTGTTCGCATTATACTTTCTCTCCTTGCGATACTTCGCAAAAATTTCACGTCGGGCGACTTACCACATCCGCGTGAACCTGGTCAGGTCTGGACGGGCTGCGCCTTCCGGTTCGGTTAACTTGCGCGTGCCTCGGCTCGACAAAAAGATCGTAGTTCTTCGTATGAGCGATGAACAGTTCCGTTGCAAAAATTAATGGCTCAATAGCCGATTCAGGGAGTTACGCGAGTAACAGCGCGAGAAGTGATCCCAAGAGTGCTTTCCCGCGTTTGCGCACGTTATGCACGAATTCAAAGAAGCCTAGATAC
>JACDEG010000387.1:3911-6086 GCA_013816505.1 Pyrinomonadaceae bacterium
GTCAATGAGGTTATCAATCTTCAGCATCTGATCAGTATGCTGGCTGAGACGATCTTTCTCAAAGAACTGGTGAGAGGGTTTTTATTACCTCCCCGATTCAGCTATTGAGCCAAATTAATTTGAGGCGTGAAAGCCCTGCGGGTGCTATCCGCTATGCGGCAATCCCGGAGAGTCTTTGGACGAACTGCGCCTGACCCGCCACGTCTTCGCTGCTCAATCTTTTGACTTGTCCCTTACGTAGCATGTGTAAAGCCTCGACTCCCTCCAGCGTCCGCTCGGCGGTGTGGAAGGAGCGGAAGCACTGCATCGCCCGCCACCTCCTGCGGATGAAACGATGATCCTGCTCTACTATATTCGTCAGGTACTTCGTCCTTCGTAAACGGCAGTCGGAGGGGAGCATCTTTACTTCTTGCGAAGCGGTAAACGCGTCAGGGTAGGAAGCATGTTTATCGACAGAGATCGAAAACGGAAGTCTTCGATGGTCGGCACGCATCATCTTCAGGAAGAATCGCTTTACCGCCGAAATATTACGTTTCGCTGTGAGCATGAATTCGATGGTGTTCCCGTCTTTATCGACAGCTCTGTAAAGATACTTCCAGGACTTCCCGACTTTCACGTAGGTCTCATCGATGCGGTATGAGGCGCCTGCTAATTTCAAGTGCGGTCTGATGTGCTTGTTGATTTCGGGAGCATATTTCTGGACCCAGCGAAAAATCGTGCTATGGTCCACGGAGAGACCACGCTCTTCCATCATCTCTTCGACGTCGCGGTAAGAGAGTTGATGGCGAAGGCACCAGCGGACATACAAAAGGATGAGTTCCGGCTCGAAATGCCGCCACTTGAACGGAGATGATGCGCGCCTCATGACATGTCCCCGAAGGATGATGAAATTGTTAAGCCGCGCCGAGTTTACCTGAATGCCAATTCTTGCAACAGTGCCCCGTGACGTGCGCGTCTTCTTTCGCCCCCGCCCGAGCGGCGCGCTTCGCTATGAACCCGACGCCGTTCCAGCTCGCGCTTTATTCTCGTAGTATCGTGGCGGCGGGTTCTACAGCGCGGGTCTTTAGATTACAGCCATAGAGGTCCATGAATGATCAGATATATCCTCGTCCTGCTGATTGTTTCTTTTTCCATCGCGCCTGTGGCGGCGCAGCAAGCGGAAAGAAAATCAACTGCACGCCCCGAACAAAAGGCCACACCGGCCGTAGAAGATGATACTTGGCAGTGCAAAGACAAACCCATTCCTCCCGGCTTTGAAATAGTAAGGGAAATTAATGAAGTGTCATGTCATGACGGCCGCGCCTATGTCATCAGGCGCGGCGAGGACACATCGTCCCCCACCGCCACACAGCCTAATAAACCCGCGACGGCAGATTCGAGCGCGAAGCGGGAGGAAATTTACAGCAGGGCCCGGCCGGTTGAAATCATTGATGTTGCCACAGATCAGAAAAGCTACGTAAGTAAGTACGTCAAGATCACCGGCCTACTCACTATCAGCTCGTACTACGACTACGGCTATCGCAAAGCGCAAAGCACACACCTGGCCTTCACATTAAAGGATTCGACCGGGTCGGCGAACGTCTATATCAGACGGGGGGATTTTGGCGAATCCGTGCGGGAACAAATTTTACAGGCAGACGACAATCGCGTGCGCGGAACGTTTGTCATCAGGTTGAATCCTGATCGCTATGAAACGACTTCAGATGTGTTTGCTGATCTGATTCTCGTTAATCCGGCGGAGAAATAGCTGACGGGTATATGTGACTGGTCACCATGCCAAATCATGATCACGCCGACCGCTATCACGTGACCTTTCATTCTCAATCAAGCGCGCGGCGGCTGATGGCGGGCATTCAACTCCCCAAACAGCCATAACGTCAATTAGCGGTCCCGACATCACGGGACTAGGCCGACACTGGCGGCGTTTGACTGCACAATTCAAAGCTAGGCAGCACGGGCATCCGTAACTCCGAGAAAGAGAGATACCATTGTGACAGCAGAAACCAATAAACTCGTCATGCGCCGTTTTGTTGACTTCATCAACACTGCTAGGTACATTGGAAATCAAGTAATCTACCGTTTGCATGTATCATAGCAACATGCAAAAAGAGCATCTTAAATTAAGCGAACCCGACCACAACTTTCTAATGACTGTCGTTTCAAAAGGCCAGTCAT
>JACDEG010000388.1 GCA_013816505.1 Pyrinomonadaceae bacterium
AAGTCGCCGAATGAGTATCGTAAATGCGACAGACAAGCAGATAGAGTTGAATGAGTTGAATTTCCATAGTAAGAACATTCTACCAATTCGGCTCGCTTGTCTGTCATTTCAACCCCTGATTCACATTATTGAACTCTCGATTCAGTGACACCGTCCCCATGGAAGTTGTCAGACACCCCGTAACTCCTTAGCGATCATATCTTGGGCCTGGCGTCTGCCTACGACGTCGCACTCGTCATGGAAGTCGTCATCCGTTCCCCCAATTAACCCCTTGACGACGATCAAATGGTTATCGAAGCCCTCCACGATACCGTGGATTTCCTCCAAGCCCCCGGCCATCTTAGAGGTGAAGAGAAAATTGAACAGATCATTGGAAAGTGGGTTCAACACACGCTTCGCGCGATTGCCCCGCCTCTGGAAGAAATTGTGCCGGTTCGGGACCAGAGAGATCAGCCCACGAGATGGCCCGGAAGCGGCGCTCAGCGTAAAAGTGGGGATCGGTTCCACCGGCTCGGCAGTAATAATAGGCCGATCCACCGTGTCGGCCTGGAAGAAGGACGCGTCTATTGAAGCCACGAAGTGCGGTCGAAAACCGAATTGCGCCAGAAACCCCACAAAGTCAATCGCGTTGCGCCCGCCCGATGAACTACCGAGAATGAAAATCTTGTCGGGCTGGAGTGCATTGCCGTTTGACGGGTCCGTTCCTAAGAGCATGATTTGTATTGAGGCCATTACATTGTTGAATACGGTCAGTCTCCTCGGACCGATCTCAGTCGTGCCATGCGCTAGCCGAAGCAGGAGGTTATTGTTTGACTTGTGACGTAACAACTTCCTGTTGAAAGGGTCCTGGACAGGGTCGTATGAGTTGAGAAGGAGTTGTTGCGGCAGCGCTTCCTCGGCGTCCCGTGGACTTGCCCCTGGCGCACCAATGAAATTTACTACGATGTCAACGAACGTTATGGCCAGATCGCCAACATTCAGCAGGAGGCGAGACCCTTTCGGGAGCATCCCCGCATCGAGCGCCGCCATCGTCTTAATGCCGACGATGTTGTCGATTTTGCCTTCAAAATTGAGGATCTGCGGTTGCTGTTTGCGCTTGAAATCGGCAACCGCGGCAGCGGTGGCTGAGCCATAAATCCCATCCGGCACGATGGCCGCGCCAGCCACTTGGATCAACGCCTGTTGAATCTTGACGACGTGTGGCCCGCGTGCGCCAGGTAAAATATGGGCGGAGTCAGATAGGGCAGCTCCTTCGAGTTTGGGATCACCACGAAATAATTGCGATTGAAGAGCCATAACAATCTTCCTTTCAGTTTTCTGCCAAGCGTAACGGACTACTTAACGTATCTGCTAGAGGACTGTACTAGCGAGTTCTTGAGTATTCATGCGATTCGCCGTGACACGTCAGCATAGAACCACCGCACAGGTGTGGCCGTGCGGTGGTATTTCTCGATGTAGCGTCGCAGTTTGCGCCTCAGATCGTCACCGAGATGAAGATGACGCTTCGTTTGCATTCTTTACCTGACAAGCATCTTCACGAAACGTTACATCCAAAATCCAGTGCAAAGAGTTTTCATTCTGCCAATGGGTTCGCACTACTCGTAAACTCTTTAGCATTCGCCTCAAAATTAGAGATGACATAACGTCCTTCACTCATTGGCTCCTTCCGATGACTTCTCTTTCGGATTCAGCCATCGCTATGCTTTTCAAACCAGACCAATCAACTCAACATCTTCTGTTAAAAAACACCGGCGCGGAATTGAGAGATTTAACTAAAGGCTCCAATTCTCTATAGGAGAGAACGTGTAACCGGAAAAACTTTGCGAGGTGATTTGTTGGACGGCAACAGGTGTACCGAACAGAAATTTTGAGAGATATTTATATATGTCAAGTATAAAGTATATTTTACACTTGACATATATCTTTGCTGGGCGTATAGGTTGCGCAGAACCGGGTCCACCTCACTTCCTTCTCAGATTCTACGAATGAACTTCAAACTGAGCTTCATTACGTTTCTTGTAGCCCGTCCTTTAAGCTGCGGACATTCACATTTGGAGAAGCAAAATGAATCCCCCCCGTCGGTTCCTTTCACGTCGTGAGATTTTAGAAACGGCCGTTGCCCTCGGCGGCCTCGCCATTACTCATCCGATGCGCTCGCTCTTAGCTCAGGAAGTCAAGCGTCAGCTTACCCCTGAGCAAGTAATGGGGCCTTTCTACCCAATCATCAGACCGCTCGACCATGACGCAGACCTGACGATCATTAAGGGTAAGCAGGGGCATGCACAAGGGAAAGTAATCCATCTCACAGGACGGGTCTTGAACAGCAAGGGTGAGCCTGTTCGTGGAGCCAGAATCGAGCTATGGCAGGCCAATACTCACGGGCGCTATGATCATCCCTCTGATACCAATCAAGTCCCCTTAGACCCAAATTTTCAGGGCTATGGTGTACAGATCACTGATGCGGAAGGGCGTTATCGTTTTAAGACCATAAAACCCGGCGCATATCCCACCGGCCCTTATACTATGCGCCCGCCACACATCCATTTCGACATCATGGGAAAAAACGACCGCTTAGTGACGCAAACGTATTTTCCGAATGAGCCGCTCAATGAGAAAGATTCCATCTTCATGAGCCTCGGCTCAGATAAGGATGCCGCGGTTGGTAAAGTCCTGCCGCCGACGAAAGAGCTTGAACCTGATTCACTTGTCGTGGCTTGGGACGTCATCCTTGATAGGGGCTAATCTCTTGCTGTTGAGGTGGTGTGTCAGCAACGCCTCGCCTGATAGGGGCAATAAAATAGTTGACTCACCAGAGGGGAGGTGATGTCAGAAAACTTAGCGAATTCACGGCATCCCATTAACTGAAATGAACGCCTAGTGAGTCAACTATATTATTGCTTTAAATAGACATAGATTCCCCGCGCCTCGTACTGAGTTCGCGGCCGTCCCCTCGTAGCCCGCGTTCCCGCGCCGCGCCCGTTCGGCCGCGCATTAATCTTGTACACAACCCCTTAAGGAGTCCAACTATGAAGCAAATCCTAGCCTCGGCCCTGTTAGTCATGGCCGCCTCGTCTTACGCCTTCGGCCAGTGCAGCGAAGCCGAGAAGACGAAACTGCAAACATGGGACGGTGCGCTCGGCGACCCCACCCGTTCTGGCGACCGCGCCTTCCTGCAGGCCGCCTACGCCGACGACTACGTCGGCATGATGCCGTGGGGCACGATCAATAAGACGGTGACCCTCGACAACGCCGTCAGGGCGGCCGAGCGGAACAAGTCCAACCCGGCCGGTGCCCCCGCCGTCAAGTTCGACTACTACGACATCACCTGTACCCCGACCACGGCGGTCGTCGCGCACCGCAACGTGAGCACCACGAAGCGCGACGGCAAAGAGGAGACGAGCTACTCGCGCTCCGTCCACGTCCTGGAGAAGAGGGGCGGCAACTGGGTGCTGGTCAGCAACGCCGGTAGCCCGCTCGACGACGCGGGCGCGATCCTCTACATGGAGCGCGAGTGGAACGACGCGGACATGAGGCGCGACGCGGCGTGGTTCGAGCGGAACTTCGCCAGCGACTACAACGGGATTAGCAGCCGCACGGGCGTGCGCACGAACAGGGCGCAAGACATCGAAGAGGTGAAGGGCGGCAAGATCAAGACGCAATCGGCCGAACTGTCGAACATGAGCGTGCGGGTCGAGGGGAACACGGCCGTCGTCCTGGGCGTCAACCACGTCAAGGGCACAGACGACAAGGGGCAACCCTTTGATCGGCGGGTCTCCTTCACCGACACGTTCATCAAGCGGGACGGGCGGTGGCAGGTGTGGACTTCGCAGGGGACGTTGATGCAGCCGGAGGGGGCGATGGTGTCGGCCGCGAAGCCGCAACCCCAATAGGTGGACGGGAGGGGAGGCGCGGACAGACTTACCCGCGCCTCCCCTCTTAACAAAGCCGGATGTGACAGCACTGCCAGTCACAGACGACTAAGACTGGCAAGACCTCAGCCCTCACAGATTTCTTCACGCCTAACATTGCATCGAATTTTAAGCCCTCCGGTTACCTTTGTTAATTGCAAAGGAAGGGGTCAAAGCCTTACGCGGAGAAGCGTGCTGCGATGAAGGGACATGTCATTGATGCTCACCCCACAAACCACATACGTCGCCTTGCTGGTCGTTCAAGCCCTTCATCTCCTACACCATCGGATAACTCGTCGGCATATCAGCTTTGCGGAAGTCATTCCGGCGGTCGTGCTATGTGTGCCGCACTTTGTCGTCGCGCTGCCCGCGTGGCTATTTATGGGCGCACACCTGACCCTAATCGCCATTCAGATAATCGGCAGTCTTTTGATTAAGAAACTCTCGCCTGAGTGGTCAGAATAACCATTTTGACCAATAGATGGACAGGCATCGCTACTCTTTGGCGGGTTTTCCGCAGGAGGGAGAAGCGGATTTCACACTGTAATGTCTAATTGAGCGGCAGCCTCTTCGCCCCTTCCCTCTTACCGCCTTCTTGCCACATGGACTCACCGCCTCGAACTCAATGTGCGAAATCAGACCCACAGAACGGAATAGGGCTTATCTGCCTCGCCACTTGCGGTGACGGATAATCACACTGTTGACGGATTATGTGAGGGAATTTGACAGATAATCAGTAGTTGAACTAAACCGCTCCGCGGTGGCTGGTGTGTTACCCTGACGTTGATGCTTGCAACTCTTGCCAATCACCCGCTAGAACGGCTTGCGCGACCGTACCTCGACGTCGCCAATGGCATCCGACCTCTGGCGACACTCAGCCGCCAGCCTTTGCAGAGGAGGCGAGCACCATTACCCATAGGGTCACTGCCTCCTCCGCGCTTTAGTCCAACTAATAGTTGAAGCCGACACCCCTTCGCTTCGCTACGGGGCTTCGCCCTCGCACCCTTCGGGCTGCTCGGGTGCGGCTTAACTAAGCGTTAGGCGTCTGCATCTAGGCTCTGTTAGGAGGGAACATAATGGTGAAATGTAATACATGTGGAAGTCTACTGGATGAGCTTCCTAATATCCCGTTAGAGGAACGCTTACCCTGTCCATCTTGTGGATCAAAGTCACGACTTTACGAAAAAGAGTTAAACGCAGAAGTCAAAGTGCGTAGCAGTCTAAAGCTAAAAGCCAGACATGGGCAGCCAGGCGAGGTGAAGCCATTCTTAGAGCTGCAAACTGGGGATTCTTTGTTCAAAGAGACCGGCGAATGGAATAAACGTGAGAAGATTGAAGACCGGGAGAATGATCGGTATGTGGAGCATATAGTGGATCCTCGCACCGGTGAAATTCTGCATCATTGCGAAGAGTCGCTAAGGGACCATCAAGGCCATGGTTCAGCCAAACGTAAGAAGTAGCCCCGGAACAACGCCGCCTAACAACGCATGCAGCCGACCGCGCAATCGCGTTGCTTTCATCCGCAAGACTTGGCCGTAATCACATTGAATGCGCGGCGGCTGATGGCGGGCGTTAGGTCTTAATTTATTGCGCAGGAGATGACGGAGAACAAGCCATGACAGATAGAAGATCCCAACAAGCGCCGCCGTCGGCCCGGCTGATGGAGATGCTTTTCGGCTTCACGCTCTCGCGCTCGATTGCGGTCGCCGCGCAGTTCGGCGTCGCTGACCTTCTCAAAGACGGCCCGAAGAGCGCGGACGAGTTGGCCCAGGCCATCGGCGCGCACCCGCGCGCTCTCTACCGCCTGTTGCGCGCGCTCTCGGGCGCGGGCGTCTTCGCCGAAGAGGCGGACGGGCGCTTCAGCCTCACGCCCTTGTCGGAGTTGCTGCGCGGCGACGCCCCGGAGAGCCTGCGCGCCTTCGCCGCGATGATGGCCGACGAGGTGAATTTCGAGATGTGGGCGGAACTCCCTTATTCGATTCAAAGCGGGAAACCCGCCGCCCCACATAAACTCGGCATGCCGTGGTTTGACTGGCTCGGACAAAACCACGCCAAAGGCAAGGAGTTCCACGACGGGATGACCAGCCTCAGCGCGGGTGCGGTCGCCGCCGTCGTCAACGCCTACGACTTTTCCGGAACCAAGAAGCT
>JACDEG010000389.1 GCA_013816505.1 Pyrinomonadaceae bacterium
GACAAACAAAGAGGGAAAGCTTTAATCTGACCGCCGCCGTCACGGGTTTGGATGGGGAACGAAGCATCGTCGGACATGCCGTCACGCCGTTAGTGACGTTGGCGAATCACAGAACATAACGGCTCAGGTCTTGATCCTTGACGATGTCGGCGAGCGTGCGTGTGACGTACGCCGCGTCGATCTCTTGTTGTTTCGGCTCAAGGTCTGGGCCGGCGAAACTGATTTCGTCGAGAACTTTTTCCATGATCGTGTGCAGCCGGCGGGCGCCGATGTCCTCGGTCTGTTGATTGACGCGGACGGCGAAGCGCGCGATGGAGTCGATCCCATCCTCTGTGAATCCCAGTTCGATGCCCTCGGTGGCAAGCAGCGCGCGATACTGTTTGACAAGTGAGTTCTTCGGCTCGGTCAAAATTCTTTTGAAGTCTTCGAGGCTGAGCGACTCCAGTTCGACGCGAATCGGGAAGCGGCCCTGAAGCTCCGGAATCAAATCGGATGGTTTCGAGACGTGGAACGCACCGGCGGCGATAAATAAAATGTGATCGGTGCGAACCATGCCGTAGCGCGTGTTGACGGTCGTTCCCTCGACGATGGGAAGGATGTCGCGTTGCACGCCTTCGCGCGACACATCGGGGCCGCCGCCGCCGGATTCGCGGCCAGCGATCTTGTCGATCTCGTCGAGGAAGATGATGCCGGCGGATTCGACACGTTCGAGGGCGGTCCGCGCCACTGTGTCCATGTCGATCAGACGCTCTTCCTCTTCCTGCATCAGGTATTCTATCGCTTCGTCGACGCGCATCCGGCGGCGCTTGGTTCGTCCCTGGAAGAGATTGCCGAGCATATCCTTCATGTTGATGCCCATCTCTTCGATGCCCTGTGGGCCGGCGACTTCGATGGTCGGAAAGCTTTTTTCGCGGACCTCCATCTCGACGATACGGTTATCGAGTTTGCCTTCGCGCAGTTGCGTGCGCAGCTTTTCGCGCGTCCTCTGTTGTTGGTCGTCGCGCCGGGTCGTGGTGGTGTCGGGCGCGGCCAGGGACTCGCTTTCCTCTGCGTCGTCACGATCCGCCTCGGTGAAGTCGTAGAGGGGCGCGGCGGATTTTGGCGGCGGCAGCAGCAGATCGAGAATTCGCTCCTCGACGTTCAATTCCGCTTTGTCAGTGATTTCGTCGATCTTTTCGGCGCGGGTCATGTCGACCGCGATTTCTGTCAAATCTCGGATCATGCTTTCGACATCGCGTCCGACGTAACCGACCTCGGTAAACTTGGATGCTTCGACTTTGAGGAACGGGGAGTTGGACATCCGCGCCAGGCGGCGCGCGATTTCGGTCTTGCCGACGCCGGTCGAGCCGATCATGATGATGTTTTTCGGCATCACGTCGGCGGCCATGTCGGGGTCGAGTTTCTGGCGGCGCACGCGGTTACGCAGAGCGATGGCGACGGCACGCTTCGCGGCGTGCTGGCCGACCACATGCTTATCGAGTTGCGCGACGATCTGGCGCGGCGTCATCTCGTCGAGCCGCGCTTCCTCGTCGACTTCGCCTGAAAGATAGATAACCATAAAAAAGGAAGGCAACAGGGGGCAGTTTTGAGTTTTCAGTTTTGAGTTTTCAGTCCTCATCTAAAAACTGAAAACTCAAAACTGAAAACTGTTCTAAAGTTCTTCGATGATGATGTTCTGGTTTGTGTAAATGCAAATCTCGCCGGCGACGCGCAGGGCTTCAGCGGCGATTTCGCGTGCGCTCATCTCTGTGTTGTCGAGCAGTGCGCGGGCCGCCGCGAGGGCGTAAGAACCGCCCGACCCGATGGCGAGCGCGCCGTTGTCAGGGGCGATCACGTCCCCATTGCCGGAGAGAAGAAAAGAGACTTTATCGTCCGCGACGATCAGCAGGGCTTCGAGGTGGCGTAGGATTTTGTCGGTTCGCCAATCTTTGCTCAACTCGATGGCGGCACGTTCGAGGTTGCCGTGATACTGCTCAAGCTTCCCTTCGAAGCGAGTCAGCAGCGAGAAGGCGTCGGCGCTGGCCCCTGCAAACCCGGCGAGAATTTTATCGTTGTACAGGCGACGCACCTTACGCGCGCCGCTTTTCATGACGGTATCGCCGAGCGTCACCTGGCCGTCGCCGGCCATCGCGACACGTTCGTTCCGGCGCACCAGCAGGACGGTCGTGCTCCGCATCTTGACAGTGGTTTTGTTCATCTTGGTTAAGTAGAGCACTATAGAAAGGGGCGTCAAGGTAAGTCAAGTGGCCGGTCTTTGAGGTCAGAGCACGAATGACTGTATAGTCGTTCGGTGGCCGCTCAAGAGTTGAGGCGCTCGTGCGTTAGAATCCGAACCGGCCGGGGCGGAAAGGCAAAAGTGAACGTCACCGAGGAACAGATGTTAGATGATAGATGCTGGATGTTAGTCCGGACTTCGGCAGGTGGTAGTGGCTAACATCTGACATCTGACATCTACTTCATGCGATATTTGGGTAACAGATGAAATCAAGAACCCGTCCGTTAATTGGCATTACGATGCGTCATGAGGTGGAGACCGAGCGGTTCTACCTGGCGCGTTTTTACAGCGAAGCAATTGAGGCGGCCGGTGGAGTGCCGCTGCACATCCCTCTGATACCGCGCGCCGAGTACGTCGCGCAGGTCTCGGATGAACTCGATGGCGTGTTGCTGCCGGGCAGTGCGTCCGATGTCGACCCGCTTCGTTATGGCCGTGAACCGCACATGAAACTCGGCAGCGTCCATGAATTGAGGGACGAGACGGATTTGCTCATCCTCTCTGAGGTAGAGCGGAGGGGCATGCCTCTGCTGGCGATTTGCTTCGGGATGCAGATGCTGAATGTCTGGCGGGGTGGCATCCTGATCCAGGACATTGAAAGTCAGGTGCCCGATGCGATCAAGCACGAGCAGGGTTCTCCGCGCGGGCGCCGCTCACACCGCGTCAAGTTGTTGCCGGACAGCTTAGTGGCCGGTTTGGCCGGGGACGAGACGGCTCTCGTCAACAGTCATCATCATCAGGCGATTGAGATGGTCGGAGCGGAGTTACGCGCGACGGCGTGGACGGCAGACGGTCTGGTTGAAGCCATCGAGGATCCGCGGCGTGACCGTTGGCTGCTCGGCGTGCAATGGCATCCGGAGATCGATTGGGAAGGGGATCGTCTCTCGACAGAGATTTTTTCGGAGTTCATCAAAGCCGCCGGACACTTCTCCGAAAATCGCGGGAGCACCGAGAGGGAAAGCGTGCGGGAGGTGGAGATGATTCCCGGCGTCCGATAAAATCAATGGACCATAATTAACATACTTTGAGGGAGCCGAGTCAGTTTATGTTTGAACGTTTTACGGAGAAGGCGCGACGGGTGATCTTCTTCGCGCGCTACGAAGCCAGTCAGTTCGGGACGGCGGCGATTGAGCCGGAGCACTTGCTGTTGGGGCTGATGCGCGAAGACAGGACATTGACGGCGCGTTTTCTGGTGCGGGCGAAGGACAGTGCGGAGTCGATCCGTAAAGAGGTTGAGTGGCGGGCACCGCCGTTGCGGGAAAAGATTTCGACATCAGTGGAGTTGCCGTTGGCGGAGGAGACGAAGCGTGTGTTGCAGTACGCGCACGAAGAGAGTAGTCGGTTGCAGCACCGGCACATCGGGACGGAGCATTTGTTGCTGGGGTTGTTGCGGGAAGAGCGGTCGATGGCGGCGGGGATATTGTACGAGCGAGGGTTGCGCTTAAACGCCGTCAGAGAAGAGGTCGCGACTGGAAACTATTATCCACCCGGCACGTCTCAAATTTCACTGTGGGCTGAGGCTATCAGCGCATATGGTGACAGGCTGTCCGCTTTAGCTAAAGTAATGCATGAACAAATGAATAATATGGTGACCGAAAAAGCTAACGTTATAGGTGAAGATATAGTAGCTAAAACTCCGGATACTGGGACTTTAAGAGTCGAGCAGCCACACTCTAATAAAGGTCTCGGCGATCACCCCGTGCTGGGAGTTGAAAGGCTGCTGGCTGAGCGTCGAGCGTCCATCGACGGCGCACGTGTCGGTCTGGTTTGTAATCCGGCATCAGTGGATCATTCACTACGGCATGTCGCCGATCTTTTTAAGAAGCAGAGTGGATATAAGTTAACTACTCTGTTCGGACCACAGCATGGGATTCGTGGAGACGTCCAGGACAACATGATCGAATCCCCACACGCCTTCGATCAGGCGACGGGTCTTCCGATTTATTCTCTGTATAGCGAGACACGCGAGCCGACGGAGAGCATGTTGAAGGATGTGGATGTGTTGGTGTTTGACATGCAGGATGTCGGATGTCGCATCTACACTTTCGTCTATACAATGGCTAACTGCATGCGTGCGGCGAAAAAATACGGAAAGAAGATGGTGGTCTGTGATCGTCCGAACCCGATTGGCGGAGTGCAGGTCGCGGGGACGGTGCTCGAAGCTGGATTCGAATCGTTCGTCGGACAGTTTCCGATAGCCACACGTCACGGAATGACCGTCGGCGAGTTGGCCCTGATGTTCAACGAACAGGGGAGCATCGGGTGCGATCTGGAAGTAATTAAGATGGACGGATGGAATCGTCGAGACTGGTTTGACGAGACAGATATTCCCTGGGTGATGCCGTCACCGAATATGCCGACGTTGGACGCCGCGACGGTCTTTCCCGGAACAGTCCACTTGGAAGGCACACAGATGTCGGAAGGTCGCGGCACCACACGTCCATTTGAAATTGTCGGTGCACCCTATCTCGACCCTGATAAGTTTTCTCAAATGTTGAATGATTATGAATTGCCTGGAGTGAGGTTCCGCCCCGTCTACTTCTTACCCACTTTTCAGAAACATGCCGGACAGGTTTGTGGTGGGGTGCAGTTGCACGTCCTCGAGAGAGACGTATTTGAGCCGGTCATCGCCGGCGTCGCCATCGTCAAAACCGCGTTCGACCTCTACGGCGAACATTTCAAGTGGAAAGAGGAGCCTTATGAGTACGTCTTCGACAAAAATCCTTTCGATGTGATTGCGGGAACTGATGCTTTGCGTAGAGCCGTCGAGCGGGGAGATAGTCTGGCTGATATCGAACAGTCATGGCGAGGTCGTTTGGCTGAATTTTCGCAGTTAAGGGACCGGTATCTACTCTACAGAGAGGCATAACCTTTGGTGTTGGATTGAAGCGCTGAGCTCTCACTATACGTGTGATCGTGCGATTGGTTGATCCGTTGATGTCAGGTTCAAGTCTCGTGCAAATGGTTCATGCTGGCAGCAGCTTCAGTGGTTTCGGCTGCTTATCGAGTGATTGTTCAACTGTCGAGTGCCGACAGTTCGAGTGAAGCTTTAAACCTAAAACCTGAAATGATGTGTTGTTTCTTTATGAATGATCAGGTGTTGTGCTTAATAAAAGCGGTAACGATAGATGATTAACTCGAAGAGGTTAGGTCTGGAGGCATGTGATGAGTAACGAGCGAGTTGTGCAACAAGGTCTCAAACAAAGTCCTTTGTTAATATGTCTGGTCGCCCTCTTGATTCCGGGGGCCGGACATTTAATCTTAAAGCGTGTCGTGCGGAGTCTGCTGATGGGCGGGGCTGTGTTGCTGATGTTCATCATCGGCATCACGCTGGGGGGCCATATCTACGGGGTTAACAACGCAGGAACCGGTTTACTGTCGTACGTTTTTGGCTTTTGCAATGTTGGCAACGGGCTGCTTTATGGGTTCAGTTTCCTGAGTGGCATCGGCGTCGAGGATCAAGCGGTACGGCCTACCTCGGAATACGGAAACGTATTTTTAATGGTCTCTGGTTTGTTAAATTATATTTTGGCGATGGATGCATATGACATCGCCAGCGGGAGGAAACATTGACTCACTTTTTGGTCATGACCTTGTTTGCTTTATTAGTCGCCATCGTTTTCGGTGCGGTTGGTCGAGATACTGCGCGGGGGCGTGTGCTCTACGGGGTTAAAGTGTTTATCGAGTTCGTTGGCGTGGGATTCATGCTGGCGTGGTTACTCTACTGGATTCCGAATTAAAGTGGTGATTGATTTCCGGGTGCTGTATCGC
>JACDEG010000390.1 GCA_013816505.1 Pyrinomonadaceae bacterium
GGCCCATCCGCCGGCGACGCTTCCGCCCGTCACCAAAGTGTTGCGTCCGACCTGATTGCCGTCGGCGTGAAAGGCGTTCGCCATCCGCACCGTGTCGGTCACAATCGCAACTGGTCGGGCGACCCTGCCGACCACCTCGAAGGCACGCGCCGAACCTCCGGCAATACTCAGCGCGCGCGGAGAGATCGGCGTGTGTGGGTCGGGGAGACCGGTCAGTTGCGGATTCAGATTGATGTGCGGCGTCGGCGAGCCTCTGTGCGGCCCGTCGAAACGAATGACGGTTGCGCCGCGCGGCTTCGGTGGTGTGCCCGACACTTTCCCGGCCTGCGTGTCCATCACCGCCGCGACCGTCGTCTTCCCGCGCGCCGGGTCGGGCTGAATCGAACGGAACCTATATCGTTGCGGCAACGTCCGGTCGGCGTCGATTCCCTTCGCCGTGTTCCCGACGATCCTCCCGCCGAGTTCGATCTGTCGCTCGATCTGCGCGCGCCGGGTGCTTCCGTAATTCGCCACTTCGCCCCGCCGTGACGCGGCACCGGCGCGACCGTTTGTTACCGCCGGTGAACCACCCGAAGGTGACGGCGGAAGATTGGACGGCGCGATTCGCTGTCCGGCTGGCACCTGTGCCGCGCCGTTGTTTTTCGCGACCCCGGAGTTATCGACTTTTTGACCCATGATGACACCTCGTCCTGGAAGATCCCTGTTTTTGGGTAGAGCTAGGTTTCGTAAAGAGAGTTATCGGCAGATTTCAAAAAATGTTGCGTGGTTGACGCTATTTTTTTTCGGGCGGGGCGAACGGACAAAAAAGATACTGGCTCAAAGGGGAAATGTCAGAACCGTCTGATGACGATGGACGGGTCTTTGATGGCCCGCCCGCGTCCGCGGGCGGTGCAAGTCGGGGCGGAGTGGCGTTGCATTTGACGCGGGCCACCTCCGGCAGCGTCAACGACGATCTGCAAAAAGTTGCTGATGACGGGTAAGCGCATCGTCCAACCGACGAAGGCCCAAGCCAGATGAAGATGCTCCAGCGCACGCGCAAGAGCGTGTATCCCTTCTTCCTCGCCTGAGCCGTCGCTGTAAGTGTAAGTAATGCGGCGCAGATCACGGTGCGGGTGACGCTCCGCGGCGACTATTGCCAAACCGATTGGGCGACGATTGATAATCCACATCCCAACACCACGACACGGATCGCAGTCGGCAGCCATATATAATCGCGCGCTTCGCGTGTAATGGGGTTGCCAGCGCGGCCACCAGTTACCAACCGCTCGGCGATACTTTACCCAATCATCGCCGTAACGATTCTTGAGGTCGCTGCCTTCGTTCCAAGCCGCCAGGCCGATGCCATAAACAACAGCCATTAGACAAGCGCCCGCAATCCATAGGTTTTCAAGTAAGCCGCCCCAAACAAGCAGCACGACGCTCATTGATAGCTGCATCGGATTGGCGACATAAGCGTAGACGCCGCTGGTTACTAAACGGATCGGCGGATCATACGGCACAGGAGTTCCGCCGCCGCGTCCGACAAACTCTTGCACCGCGCTTAGTCCGAGGATCACAGGTACGCTCAACAACTGTAAACTTAAGCCGGTCGCCCACACGGGCCGCTCGAAGAGCGGACGCCAACTGCCTCCGGCACACTCGATGATTACAGCGGGCAATACCCAAAGCAATAAACTACTAAAAAGTATTACCTGCAAGATTGCGCGTCCGCGCAGATGACGATTATCAACCGTCCACCGAGCCAACATTTGAGATGGCAACAAGGCTACCGTCATAGCCACAGCTTCACCCGCCAACCAATTATCGCCAAGCTGCACGACCGGCGCGCAGGCAGGCATCAGCAGTAGGTCACAGCCAAGCATTAGTGCAATCACCAAAAGCAGCTTCAGGCGTCTGAAAGCCAGCAGCGGAATCGCTCCCCACAACAACATCCAACCGAAATAAAGGTCAACCGGGATGCCCAGGAAAAGCCCGCCCTGCGCTTCAAAGCGCCACCAACCGTAATGTGCAGCGAGCAGGTGGACCAGCAACAGTGCCGGAACGTTCCACGCACATGCGAGCAAAATAGCCGCCGCTTGAGATCGATTCGGCTTATGCCACAGCCACAAGCAGAATGTGACGGCAACGGGCAGGTACAGGCCGAATGTTCGAATTAGTGTGTGCTTAAGCATCTCTTCGGACACCCGGTGTAGCGAGAGTGTCAATCAAATACCGGGCGGCGCAACGCACGGCGTAACGCTCCCACGGACCGAAGTACCATGCCGGGTCAAGCCGTCTGGTATAACGCAGCGTCCAGCTCACCTGGGTTCTTCCCGAGTCGGTTTCTCGCCAGTTAACTTCCGCTTCTTTCCAATCGAGCCAGTGACTGATATGGCTCGTGTCCGAGAGCATCTGAAAGCGGACCATACCCGGCCCTGACTCAACAACCTGCAATACCAAATCTCCGGGTTGCCCTTCGCCGCCCGCAAAGCGTATGACGCGGATATCTCCAACTTGCAGTCCGCGACCACTGGTTTCAGCGGGCCGCGGAAATCCCATTCGCAGATACAGTGGCAGCGTTTTGTCAAAGCGCGGCTCTGAACTTAAAGTTTGTTCAACGTCAACGGCGCGACCGGCCACAGTGCTTTCAGCAACTACGACTTCATCTCGCGCGAATGAAAGCTTTTCATTTACGCCTTCAACGCTTAAAGGCAGAAACAGCACCAGCAACAGGCAGTAGGTTCGTAAACTGGACTGCTCCTGCTTCTTACTTCGCGAATAATCAACGCACACGCCGATGCTTAAACCAGCTACGAAAAAAAGCGGAGATGCCATCACGATGCAAATAAATCCTTCGCCGAGCAGAATGCCGGACATTAGTAAGCAGATGGTGATTCCTTTCATCACCATCCCGGTGGCGCTTCTTGCTCGCGGCGTTAGCGTCAGCGCAATCGCCAGCACCGCCGGCAATCCGACGAACAGCGCGGAGGTTTGTTCAAGATGCCCATACACCAAGAGACGATACAGAATGCTCCCCAGCACGAGCGCCGCGATCAAACCGACCAGAGTCCACTGGCTGTTGTTAATCCGCTGCTTTTGCTGAACGGCTTCTACCGCAAAATTTATCGGCAGGCTGTTCTGATTAACCAGCGCCGTACCACAGTGTTGACACAGCTTAGCGTCAGTAAAGTTTTTCGCTCCGCACTTGGCGCAGGTTGTATTGCTCACAGTGTCTCACCTCTTTCAGTCGAAGGATCATATGTCTGCCGGTTCGTTAACAATCGGCAGACCATTGAGAAAACTCGAAATTCACCAATATTCTCGTGCCTGATAAGGTGGGACGTTGAGGCAAGTTGCAAATCAACAACAAAGTTTAGGCAAGAAGCGAAGCCAACAGCCCTGGCTATTGTATAGCCGCACTAAACTTCTCCTTGAAATTCTTTTGAGCGCCGGTGGAGTTCCAAACAGGTTTCAAAGATTTCCGGTTGGCGACGGCTGAATACTTTTCAAATCGCGTCACATGAATGACTAAGGCAGGTTTCGATCCTCCTTCAATGACTTGACGATCATTCTTTTCAACTCCAGCGGGTCGATTGTTCCCTGCTCTTTGTAGAGCACTTCGCCGGTCGGGCTAATCAACATCGTGTACGGGATGGCGCTGTTCCACTCGGCGTCGAAGGCCGCCATCAAAGCGTACTTGTCCGTCCCGGCGAATAACAGGTTGCGGTTGGACGCCTGCTGTTGCCGAAGAAACGACATCACGTCCTTTTGCTCGTCCGGGAAGTTGGCGGAGACCAACACCATCTCGAACGCGCGGTGGCGATACATGCGGTTAATCGTCACGAGTTCCGGCATCTCTGTCACGCACGGGCCGCACCACGTCGCCCAGAAGTTGACGAGCCGCAGCTTCCCCGAACCGTTCCTGCGTAGTTCCTTCAGCGCTTCAACATCGGCCATCTCGACCGTCACGGGTTCGGCGGCCAGCTTGTCCATAAACTTTTTGACCGTCTCCTGTTTGCCCGCCCACTTGACCGAGCAGCCGAACGAGCGCGTCTGTTTGCTCTCCACTTCGCGTCCAACGAGCAAGGCGTCGAGCGCGTCGCGCAGGTCCCGCGACTTAACGAACTGCTCGCGCTCGTTGTCATCCATGCGACCGACGTAACGAAGCTTGCGTGCGGCGTCGAAGACGAAGGTGTGCGGCGTCGCCATCGGCCCGTAAGCGCGCGAGACCTGCTGAGTGTCGCCGTCGTAGAGGTACGGGAAGTTGAATTGCTTATGCTTCGCGCGGATTTGCATCTCCTCGAACGAGTCGCCCAAATCCGTGTAGCCGAGTTCGTCGAGCCGCACCGACTTGTTGTCGTTCGGGCTGATGGCGACCACCGCGACGCCTCTGCGACGGTAGTCGGTCACCAGACCTTTGATTCTCTCTTCGTAAGCCTGCGCCGTCGGACAGTGGTTACAGGTGAAGACGACGACCAGCACCTTCGCCTTCGCGAAATCCCGCAATCGGTGAGTGCGACCGTCAACACCGCGCAAGGCAAAGTCGGGGGCGGCGGCGCCAACCGCGAGCGTCTGCACAGGTTTGGTCTCGGCCACAGAGTAAGAACAGGTGACGCACCATAAGGCCAGGATGGCAAGGAATCGCTTCATCGATTCATCTCCTCGCAGGGAAAGTGAACTTCGAGTGTCCGAAGATTATCAGGGGGCGCTTCGCTTCAAGAGACATCGCAATGCGCGCGCCGTTTCTGTTTCGGGTGACTCTATTACACCGTGCGGTAAAGTCAAGAGTGATGATATCTCTGACGTGACAGGTGAACCGTGACAGGTGACAGGAAAGAGTAGCTCGTGTGCGGCGTAGGGTTAATCGCTTCGGCCACATGTGCCCGTTGCGCATCACCGATCTCGCATACGGCTCCCCGCTTGTTTTCATTCCTTCTTGTCAAGCGACTCTCGAAAGAGTTCAGAGTAAGGCACGCGCGGCGGTCAACTGGTCTTTGCTTCTTCGACAAGTTCGCTCGCTTCCGCAGGGTGTTGGTTGATCTCCGCTGCACGCGCGACGGACTGTTCCGCCTCATCCATTACCGCGCGCACGGACAAGCCGCGCATCACAAGGAACAGGATGCCGAGTGCCGTCCACACGACGACCCGCGCCTTGCGCACAATGGCGAGCGTGACGCCGATTCCGACGCCGAGTTGCAAGGCGCTCGCGAGCATCCCCGTTCCCGCTTCGTCAACGCCGACGCGCAGCGGCACGAATTTGAAGACCACGTTGATGACGCGGTTGACGGCCTCCAACACGAACGCCATGAGGATCGTCGGCGCGATGTCGCTGATGAAATAGAGCGTGATGTAGACCTCGACGACGCCGGCCAGATGGAAGCAGGATTCGAGCAGCAAGAGTGGGACGAGCCGCGCACGGTTGCGCGCCGCGAAGCCGTAGACGCGATCCTCCAATGCCCGCACCCGCTCGCGCCGCGCCGCCGTCAATGTCCGCCGCCCGACGCCGCGACGGTGCAGCAGAGCGAGCGTGCGGCTGACGAACTTCCATTGAAGCCGCACGACGAGAAACGCCGCGAACGCTCCGAGCGCCGCGCCTGCGAGCACGCCGACGCTCGCCGAGCGCAGAACTTTCGGAAGCGGGAAACTGAGCAGCAGCGCCACCGTGCCAGCGAAGATCAGCGCCATCACCGACAAACTGTAGAAGAGATATTCGACCGCCATCGCCGGCACACCCGCGCTGAGCGGCACGCCGCGTTCGCGCACCAGTATCGCCTTCGCCGGCTCGCCGACGACGACCCCGAACGGGACGACATTGCCCACCGCGTCGCCGGTCATAAAGGCCACGAACGCATCGCGCAGACGCAAGGTGTACGGTGCTTCGACGCACCACGTCCACGCCAACGACCGCACGATGGGGCGAATCCCCGACACGAGCAGAATCAAAACGAAGCCCGCGCCGAGCCGCCGCATACCCTGCATGATTTCGGCCACGCCAGCCCGCCGCACGAAGTAGACGAAGAGCGCGACGCCGATCACGGCGAAGACGATGCCTACAGG
>JACDEG010000391.1:0-3798 GCA_013816505.1 Pyrinomonadaceae bacterium
GCTCGACCGGCCTCTGTGCTTGAGATTCGCCGCGCGCCCTAAGGAGTGCGCTAACACCCCTAAGCCCCTTACCACTAGCAGCTATGCCGGCGGGAGGAATCTCTTGCGGATCAAGTGGCTGCCGCTTTGTATGCCTTACGGTAATTGGCATAAGCCGACTCGAAATTACCGGCAGCCTTATCAGCATTGGCCCGGTCAAGGAACGACTGAGCATTGCCGATGTTCCCTCCGGCAGCCAGAATGTTGGCGAGCGTCTGCGTCACGATTGTCTGCAGTCCTTTGTTTTCAACAAAGCCTTTTTCAAGTGCGTAAGTCCTAAGCTTATGAGAATGGTAATTCCCGAGTTGTACCTGCCATCGAACGGAACGGAATCTTCATTATCGGACTCTGGCCGTGTTCAAGATGGTCGTTTCGTATCTGTCTGATTTCTGATTTTCATCCTCTTCCGGAGAGCAGGCTGGATAAATCAAAACCCGAACATCTGTCGCAGAAATACTCGCCGCCCTTCATCGAATATCCGCCCTCGCCCAGTTTGATAACGCGCTTGCACTTCGCGCACTTCGTCGGCTTAAATTCGGGTGGGTTCTCTAACTTCACGAAGTTGTATTCGTTCGTGCCGTACCAGACATACATCTCCGTCTCGAAACCTTGTCGGCATTCTTCACACTGCTGCCATTCACCTTCATGTTGCTCGTTGTAATGCGAAGCGCAGAGCGTGTATCGGCTGTGGTTGCGATAGCAACTATTGTGCGCGTAAGAAAAGAGCACGTAATCGGATTCGTCGTCGCAAATCAACGCGCCGCAGCATTCCGTCCTTGTCAGGTTCTCGCTCTTCCCACACAAGACGCAGCTTACATCCAAACGTTCATCAACTGCCTTTGCGTGAGGAACCGACCGCCGTTTTGAACCACTCTTTTTCTGTGTCATGGCTTCCTCTCTCCCGACTTCTATAACTGATCTGCGCAGCAAAAAAAGCGCCACTAGGTGTGAAGCGGGTGGCGTCTGAAATGTACTGAAGACATTGAGGCTATTCTTACCCCTAAATCAGAGCAGACGAGGTTTCGGGACACTGAATTGACGCAGAAGGCAGAACGCCGAAACAGCCTTGACGCTTCTCTCACGCTGCGCCGGTTCCCTTCGGCTCAAACTTACTGACCTCTGTATTTTCGCAGACTCTTAACAGTCCGTCACGACTGCATGAGTTTATTTCTTGCCACTGCAACCGTGATGTTGTATTAACTGCGAAGCTAAAACCAACTCGAAAGGGTGAGGGTTGACCGTCGGCAATCCGTTTACGGAAGCGAGGCGGCAGCGATCAATCCTACTGCCATGATGATCTTACTCCATCTGTTTAGTGACCGATGCTGATGATCCGACTGGCTTTCGCCAAGCACAGGGTTCATTCATCTTCAATGTGCTCTGACTATTCAATTATCCGAGGTCGCCGATGAACACATTAAGGCTGTACAAGTTGTCTGAAGGCGCTGTCGTCGAAAGTCGGCAGAGATGTTACCGACTAAGCGCGCCCGTCTGGGACGAGCTTCTCAATCGCGATGACCTTCATCAATATCTGTCGCGCGAGGTTGAAAGACTGACGCCGCTCGAAAACTTTTCGCCGTTAGACGCCGGTAATTTGCAACCGCCCATCGGCCGACAGGAAGTGTGGGCGGCGGGCGTCACGTACTACCGTAGCCGCAGCGCGCGCATGGAAGAAGCGAAGGATTCCGGCGGCGGAAGTTTCTATGACCGCGTCTACCACGCCGAACGTCCGGAGTTGTTCTTCAAAGCCACGCCCCACCGCGTCGCGGGCCACAACACACACGTGCGCATCCGCCGCGACTCGAACTGGAATGTGCCGGAGCCGGAATTGGCCCTCGTGGTGACTTCGAGCGGCAGATTGATCGGCTACACCATCGGCAACGACATGAGTTCGCGCGACATCGAGGGCGAGAATCCACTCTATCTGCCGCAGGCAAAAGTCTACGACCGGAGTTGCGCGCTCGGCCCTGCCGTCCTCGTCACTGAACAGACGCTTCCGCCTGAAACCGAGATTCGGATGGAGATCGTGCGCGGCGGCGAAACGGTTTTTGCCGGCGCAACGACGCTCTCAGAAATGAAGCGGACGCCACAATCTCTGATCGAATATCTATTCTTCGACAACAGTTTTCCGGCGGGGTGTTTCCTGCTGACCGGCACCGGCTGCGTCCCACCCGACTCGTTCACGCTTCACACAAACGACCAGGTTCGCATCACCATCGAGCCAATCGGGACACTGATCAACACCGTCGAGTGAATCTAAGCTAATACATTTGGAGCATTAAGAACGCAGAAGATGATTAGAACAAGAATACAGCACACAGTACACAGTACACTGAATGAAAGAAGCCGATCCTGACCTTCGCTATTCTGTATTCCGTACTCTGTATTCTTTGTTCCGTGAGGAGAGCGAGCAAGATGGATTTGCATGGCTTGAACATTATCGCAGGCGAAAGAACACACGCCGAAGGACAGACCATCCGCGCATTCAATCCTTCCCTCGGTGAACACCTCGAACCACCTTTCCACGAAGCCACGTCGGAGCAGATTGACCGCGCGCTGCAATCAGCGGCGCACGCGTTTCAACAATATCGCCACAAGTCGCCGGAAGAAATCGCGTCGCTGCTTGAAAGAATCGCGGAGCAAATCGACATCCTCGGCGACGAATTGATCGACCGCGCGGCAAGCGAGACGGGCCTGCCGCACGAACGTCTGCGCGGTGAGCGGGCACGCGCCGTCAATCAACTGCGGATGTTCGCGGGTGTCGTCAAGGAAGGTTCGTGGGTCGAGGCCTGCATCGACCGCGCGCAGCCTGAACGCAAACCGCTGCCAAAGCCCGACGTGCGCCGGATGCTGATTCCCATCGGCCCAGTCGTCGTCTTCGGCGCGAGCAACTTCCCTTTCGCCTTCTCCGTCGCCGGTGGCGATACCGCGTCCGCGCTCGCCGCCGGCAATCCGGTCGTCGTCAAAGCCCATCCAGCACATCCCGGAACGTCCGAGATGGTCGCGCGCGCCGTCGCGCAGGCCATCGATCAATGCGACATGCCCGCCGGCCTGTTCTCGCTGTTGCATGGAACAAGTCACGAAGTCAGTCTCGCTCTGGTGCGCCACCCGCTGACCAGGGCCGTCGGCTTCACCGGTTCGCTCAAAGCTGGTCGTGCACTGTTCGACGCCGCCGCCAAGCGACAGGAGCCGATTCCTGTCTATGCTGAGATGGGCAGCGTCAACCCGGTCTTTGTGCTGCCCGGCGCGATGAACGAGCGCGGCGAGACTTTTGCCGAAGGCTTGCAGCAATCGGTCACGCTCGGTGTCGGGCAGTTCTGCACTTCGCCGGGATTAGTCGTCGGCCTGGCGGACGCCGGCATGAACAGATTTATCGAGAAGATCAATGAGTTGATGAGAACGTCGCGGCCAGCCACGATGCTCTACCCTGGCATCCGTCAAACATACGAAGATGGCATACGCCGTTTAGAGAGTGTCTCAGGCGTGCGCGTCGAGCGCAGCGACTCCATGCCCGACGCGGCGAAGTCAGAAGGTCATCCGGCGGTCTTGACTACCGATGCAGAGACGTTTCTGAAGAATCCACAACTCGGCGAAGAAGTGTTCGGGCCATCGACGGTGATCGTCAGTTGCCAATCGCGCCGTGACTTCGAAGAAGTGGCGCGCAGTCTGCAAGGGCATCTGACAGCGACCATCCACGGCACGCCCGACGACCTCCGCGAGTACAAAGATTTTATCCCGATGTTGGAGGATAAAGTCGGG
>JACDEG010000391.1:3808-6025 GCA_013816505.1 Pyrinomonadaceae bacterium
AAAGTCGGGCGCTTGATTTTCAACGGCTTCCCGACCGGCGTCGAAGTTTGCGCCGCGATGCACCACGGTGGGCCATATCCGGCGACGACCGATTCGCGTTCGACCTCGGTCGGCACGGCGGCCATCGAACGCTTTGCCCGCCCCATCTGTTACCAGAACTTCCCGCAGGAGGCGCTGCCCGTCGAACTCCGTGACGACAACCGCCGCGGTATCTGGCGCACAATCGACAACCACTGGACGAAGGATGATCGCTAATAGTGATGTCCCAGATGGAAGTTCACCTGCAATACGGCGCTGACGGCCTCATTGTCGATATTCCGTCCACCAACGTCACGGTCCTGTCGCCGACGTTTGTCGAAGGACTGCCCGACGAGGCCGCGGCCTTTCGCGACGCCGTGCGCGCACCCATCGACGCCCGCCCGTTGAAAGAATGCGTTGGCGCCGCCGACCGCGTGGCCGTCGTCATCCCAGACATTACCCGCCCGCTTCCATCCGACCGCTTGCTGCCTTGGCTATTCGAAGAACTATCACACATCCCCGCCGAAAATTTTACGATCATCAACGGCACCGGCTCGCACCGCGTCAACACCGGAGACGAAATAATTTCGATGGTCGGGCGTGAAGTGGCATCGCGTTACCGCGTCGTCAATCACAACGCGCACGATCCGACGACGCTTGAAGTGGCTGGACGCGCGCCCGACGGACGCACGGTGCTGATGAACAGAGAGTACGTGCGTGCCGACAAGCGCATTGTGCTCGGCTTTATCGAGCCGCATTTCATGGCCGGATTCTCAGGCGGTTATAAGGGAGCGTTTCCGGCCATCGGCGACATCGATTCGATCATGCATTATCACGGGGCCGCCGTCATCGCGGACCCGCGCAGCACCTGGGGCGTGCTCGAAGGAAACCCGACGCAAACGTTGATTCGCTCCTACGGTTCACTGCTGCCCGTCGATTTCTGCATTAACGTGACGCTCAATCGTCATCGACGGATCACGCGCTTCTTTTGCGGCGACACAGTCGCCGCGCACGAAGCAGGTTGCCGCTTCGCGAAAGAGACGGCGATGGTCGCGTGTCAACAACCGTTCCCAATCGTCATCACCACGAACGGCGGTTACCCGCTCGATCAGAATTTGTATCAAGCGGTGAAGGGAATGTCTGCGGCAGCACAGGTCGTCGCCGATGGTGGGTTAATTATTGCTGCCTCGCGCTGCAATGACGGCTTCCCCGCCCACGGCAACTTTCGCAAATTACTCTTCGAGCATGATTCACCGAAGGCGATTCTTGAAACGATTCTGGCGCCCGGCTTCTCGGTGTATGACCAGTGGGAGGCACAATTGCTAGCGATGATTTTGCAGAACGCGACGGTTGCGCTCTACAGCGATATTCCCGCCGCCGAGGTCGCGCGCGCGCACCTACAACCAATCGCGGACATCTCCGCATTCATCGCCGACGCAATCAAGAACCAGTCCGACGCGCCCATCGCCGTGCTGCCCGAAGGGCCGTTGACGATTCCGTATCTCGCCGGATGATGGTTGATGCCGTCCACATCAGGCGTCAATGATCAGGTCTTATAGCTTATTGCAGTTGTATGCAACCAAGGCTCAATACAGTTCACCGCTGAGGACGCTGAGGGCGCAGAGAAAATGATCAATATGGGTTCCTTATCGGCGTGCTCGGCGACCTCTGCGGTGAGTCTTCTGGTCACATTCACATGCCATCCGCTATAAAACATCGGCGAATCAGAATTTGAAAATCAAAGTTCTTGTTCCACAGCATCCTTCAACAATTTCGCAACTCATGTGAGGTCATCGAATGGCAGAAGAAGCAAAAGGAAAATTTCGCAGTGCCGCGTGGTTCGGCACAACTGATAGGGACGGCTTCCTCCACCGCAGTTGGATGAAAAATCAGGGACTGCCGCCGCACCTCTTCGACGGGCGACCGGTGATCGGCATTTGTAACACGTGGTCGGAACTGACGCCGTGCAACGCGCACTTTCGCACCATCGCCGAGAGGGTCAAGCGCGGCGTGTACGAGGCGGGCGGTTTTCCGCTTGAATTCCCCGTGATGTCGCTTGGTGAAACGCTGATGCGCCCGACGACGATGCTGTTTCGCAACCTGGTGAGCATGGATGTTGAAGAGTCGATCCGCGCCAACCCGGTCGATGGTGTGGTGTTACTGGTCGGCTGCGATAAGACGACGCCGTCGCTGCTGATG
>JACDEG010000392.1 GCA_013816505.1 Pyrinomonadaceae bacterium
TCGTGGTACACGTCTTGCGATACTTCTTGCCGGAACGCTCTCCGATAAGCGTTCTCAATCAAGGTGAACTAACAAGCTGGCAAAGTAGTTAGCAAAATGACATGGGCAGTCAAAGTGACACAATGATAGCAAGCATCCACAGTGCAAAACAGACAGTTCATCGAGGAGTTAATGCTCCACGTTTATTGGCTGCAAGCAAAGCCAGCACTTACAGGATGCCAAGCGCGTACAGCAAGTCCATGACGTATCCGGTAACGTCTGTTCCAAGGTCGCCAGCTTTTGCACTGTCAGTACCAAGATCACCACTCTTGGATCTGTCAGTACCGAGGTCACCGGCTCTAGCGAAATCGGTTCCCAAGTCACCGGCAGCCGCTCTGTCCGTTCCCAAGTCACCAGCGAACGTCGAACAAGCCAGTATTACCATCAAAGTTGCCGTTGCGCTTAATTTCTGAAGCTTTTTCATATTCTATCTCCTCACCTAATCGTTGAAGTTGATGTTTGCAGTTGATTTTTGCCGCAGCATTTGCCAACCGCCTAATGCTGCTCTTAGACAGCATATATTCTAATCATTCTCTGATTATGATTATTACAACATCTGTGCCACGCCAACGAGGGGCTTCGTTATCACGGCTAAGATGTTGAAGGGTAACGGTTTGAAGCTAATGTCGGTAGCCGCGTAGCAACTATGCAAAGGTAGTAGAGGTGGATACCTAGTAGCCATTTCCATCTGAACGTAGGCGCTACAAGCTCGTAAACATTGAACACAGAAGGTTTTTACTGATATGTATAGCCAGTACACAGTGAATACTAAGTATCCCAACTACGCTTATAGTGACTTGCCGTCAGCCGGTTTAAGTTCGTTTGGGCATTCCGGTCGAGTGCTGTCTTGTTGCATGTTGGCCCGTCAACATGAAGAGACCGGCGACTATGAGCGTGCGTGTGCTGTACTGCACGAATGGTGGTTGTTGGGTGAACAGCCTCATCTTGACGACCTAAATCAGCAAGAAACCGCGGAGTTGCTGCTGCGAATCGGCAGTTTGACTGCGCGCCTCGGTAGTGCGCGGAAGTTGAAAGGCATGTACAAAGAAGCGGCTGGTTTTCTGAGCAGCAGCAGCACGCTGTTCCTGTTGCTAGGCATGCACGAGAAGGTGGCTGAAGCGCAGAGCGAACTTGCTCATTGCTACTGGCGTGAAGGCGACTTTACTGCTGCGCGTCGTAAGCTCCACTGCGCGCTCGCGTCGCTACCCGGTACAGCGACTGATCTACGGATCGACATCTTAGTTCGTAGCGCAGCAGTCGAGTGGTCGAGTGCACGCCTGCATGAGGCACTTCGCATTCTGAATGAAGCAGCACCGTTAGTGGCACAAAGCGACAACCATTTTACCTGCGGCTGCTTTCATACTAATTTGGCCACCACGCTGAAGAACCTGGGTGTTGCAGAAAAAAGGGTTGATTACACGGATCGAGCGCTGATCGAGTTTGAAGCAGCGCTCTTCCACTTCGAATCCATCAGCAACACCCAGCACTGCGCGATTGTTGAGAACAATATCGGCTCCTTATTGTTCATGTTGGGTAGCTTCGCAGAAGCACATCACCACTTGGAACAAGCTCATCGACTGTTTACCAATCTTGGAGACGATGTGCGCTGCGCCGCAGGCGTTGATGAGACGCGTGCCCGGCTGCTGCTGGCTGAAGAGCGCTATGAGGAAGCAGAGCGAGTGATCAACGATGCGGTTACAACACTCAAGGAAAGCGGCCATGAAGCATCGTTGGCAGAAGCCTTAACCACACAGGGTGTGGTGCTTGCGCGCGTCGGTCGTCACTCGGACGCACTAACTACCTTGGATGATGCACGGCTCGTCGCCGAACGCTGCGGCGATCGTGAGACGGCCGGACGTGCCGTACTTACGCAACTCGAAGAACTGTTCGGTTATGTCAAGGATGATGATCGAGGCGAGCTATGTGCGCGTGCAGATAGATTACTGGCTACCTCTCAACATTCTGCGACCCTTGAGCGTCTGCGAAGCTGCCAGGAGCATGTGCGGGCGACAGATGAAGCTCGCGAGCGGGCACGTGCCGCGCATGAGGAAGAGCTTCGTCGCGCCGCTTTCTACGATCCGCTCAGTGGGTTAGCGAACCAGGCACTATTTACCGAGCACATACAGCAGGCGATGGGGCGTTCGAAGCGCATCGCGGACTACAAGTTCGCAGTGCTCTTCCTCGATGTTGATCGCTTCAAGCAGATCAATGATAACTTCGGACACATGGCAGGCGATCAACTACTGATTCAGATCGCACGGCGCTTAGCGGCGTGTGTGCGTGAGGTAGATACGCTGGCGCGCTTAACTGGCGACAAGTTTGCCATTCTCCTCGACGACATCAACGACGAAACGGAGGCGATCTACGTCGCCCAGCGTATTCAAGGGGCGCTCGTCGTACCCTTCAGCTTCGAGGAGTTCGAAACTTTCACCACTATGAGCATTGGCATTGCGCTCAGCACAACAGGGAACGAATTACCGGAGGAGTTCCTGCGCGACGCTGACCTAGCGATGTACACCGCGAAGAGTAAAGGTAAGGGACGCCATGAGGTGTATGACCAGACGATGCGCGCTCATGCCGTGGAACAGTTCAAGTTGGAGGGCGACTTGCGGCGCGCCGTTACTCAACAGGAATTTCTTCTCAACTACCAGCCGATCTACGAGATGAAGACGAGGCGGCTCGCCGGGTTTGAGGCTCTGATCCGATGGCCGCATCCCGGGCAGTCGGGTAAGTTTATCTCGCCTGCTGAGTTTATCCCGGTGGCGGAAGAGACGGGGCTGATCGTGCCAATTGGCGAATGGGTGTTGGAGGAGGCATGCCGGCAGATGCGTGAGTGGCAGGCTCAGTATCCCGCCACAAAGCATCTCACCATGAGCGTTAATCTTTCCGGCAAGCAACTCGCCCAAGCCGAGCTAACCAACCAGATCAAAAAGATACTACGACGCACCGGTTTTGATCCACGTTTGTTGAAGCTTGAGATCACCGAGTCGGTGATGATGGAGAACGCTGAAGTCGCGATTGAGCAGTTGCGGGCGCTACGCACACTTGGAGTCGAATTGTCGATCGACGATTTCGGCACTGGCTACTCATCCCTCAGCTATCTGCATCGCTTTCCTGCGACGACACTGAAGGTCGACCGCTCGTTCGTTAACCGGATCGGGGAGGGTGATGGGAATGACGAGATCATCCGAACGATTGTGACACTAGCCCGGAACTTGAAGATGAAGGTGGTGGCAGAAGGTGTGGAGACAGAGGAGCAGTGGCAGTATCTAACAACCCTCAACTGTGAATACCTACAAGGGTATTTGCTATCACGGCCGCTCAATGTAGCCTCAGCTACTGAGATATTGGGACATTATACTTGTGAGGATCTGCCAAGTGCTACTGTGAGTTGCGTTGCAAAGAATATCTAAACGCGTGAAAGTTCATCATCAATTTTTCGTTATGCAGCAAGCGGGAACAGGCTCAAGACAAACTTCACATGTCCTTGTCCATCGCTTCTCGCTAATCTTTTGACGGTACTGTCAACTTAACCTGATGATGAAATAAAATGATCCAGTCAGACGGGATGAATCCACGCTTTTTAAGTATGTTGCTCAGCGGTAACTCCCTTTAAGCTGCCGCTACAGCGCCAACCACTTCTCTCCAAGTGTGGAATCTCGACCTCATCATCTCTCGATAACCGCAGGCTGTAGACACATGTCGTCCGACTCAGAGATGGTGTTAGCGTTGAGCTGATGCTCGCGTGCAACATCAGCCTGCGGCTTGCCGGCGTCCAGTTCGTTGACGACTTGGAGCTTAAACTCCTTGGTGAACACTCTCTTCTTGAGATTCATGGTTAGGGTTCCTTCCTTTGGATTATATCCCTAACTTTCTGTCTCACTCAGGGGTTCACCTCAGTCGGTCAGCACCCTCTCGATGCGCAGCCCCGTCAGATGCTTGGCGAGATCAAACCAGTGCGAGCCGGCGTCGCCAATCGTGGCCGCGCGGCCACTCTGCTGCGGTTCTAACCGCCAGGAAAAATCCGTGTCGTACATGAGCCACTCCTGCAAGTAGTGGCCGTGAATCAGAGTGATCTCGCCCAGTTCGCCGTTTTTGATCATGACGCGCGCCTGCTGGACGAGCGGGTTGTAGCGGTAATTGAAAGTCACAGTGTGAACAACGCCTGTCGCGCGCGGCTTCGAGCATCTCTCTGGCTTCACATGAACTCACGGCCAGCGGCTTATCCACATCACGTGTTTGCGCCTGGCCACAGCGGCCATCGTGATCGGGTAGTGCAGGTGGGTGGGCGTGGCGATGTCCACGCTTCAATCTCAGGATCATCGAGCAACTCTTCGTAGCTGCCGTAAGCTTTGGGAATGTGCAAGGTCTCAGCCTTCCTCCGCGCTGAATCAAGCCGACTGGCGCAGATGGCCGCGACCTAGACAAAACCGAGCCTGCGCATTTCGTCAACGTGATGCGGGCCGGATAAACCCGGCCCCGATAATGCCGCAACGAACCATGCGCTTCGCTCAATCAACCTCCGGTCGCGTGGGATTCGCCCAGTGATGGTCCAGGTCCTCGCCGCTGACCACCACCCCTTTGACGTGCCAATCGAGATAAGCGCGCACCTCGGCGGCGCAATAACGTAAGGTCAGACCACAGCGCCGGCGCTCCGATTCGTTTGCCTCCGATCCGTGTAGCAGCAGGTCGCTGTGCATTGAGATTTCGCCGGCTTTCAACTCCACATCAACCGGTTGACCCAGGCTGTCGGGATTGACCGCCGTGTGGTCAAGGATGTTGCTCTCCTCGACTGTGCTTGGCTGATGCGGCAGCGGGCCGAACAGGTGGGAGCCGGGAATAAAACGCATGTTTGCATTCTCGGGATCGGCGTCATCTATCGCCAGCCAGACCGTCACCGTCTTCGAGGGCGTGAGCGGCCAGTAGATGGCGTCCTGATGCCAAGCAACTGTCTTGCCGTCGTGCGGCAGCTTGCAGAAGTAATGCGAACCCCAGGCGATGACATTTTCGCCCAACAAGTCTTTGACGTACGCCACAATCCGCGGGTGCGTTAACAGATCGTAAACCTTCCCGCACCTCAGATGAGGTTTTATGATGGAGTAATTGCTGCCTCCCGCCGCCATCACCCTGGCGAGCAGGGCGTCCAGATAGCGACGGTGTTCGGCGATCTCCTCGTCGTCAAAGATGCGAATGCCTTTGATGTACCCATCGCTGTTGAAGCTTGCGATCTGATCGGGAGTGAGCTTCGACGGATGCCGGTTTACGCTCGGATGAAAGCGCAGGTCTCGTTGGATCGTGGCTAGATCGCTCTGCTCGGGAACGAGTTTGATTTGTGCTGATTCAGTCATTATTTGCTCCTGTCGTTTAAAGATTGGATTTGATCAGAGAGAATTGTTTTCAGAGTATCTCGCCCGGAGTAGATCTTTCATGTACAGGTTGAATGCCGCAGATCTACCGCCTTTGCAGCAAGGCTTCCGGCTCGATTTTCCGGATCGACGCGTCAAGAATTTCAACCATGTGCAGCGTCGGGAGCGGGCGCCCGGCGCGCTCCAGACCGCTCGCGATTTGCAGCAGGCAACCGGGGTTACTCGAAACCACGGCCTGCGGGTCCGTCTCCAGCACGTTCCGTACTTTGCGATCACTCAGTTCCCGGGCCGCTTCCGGCTCGACGAGATTGTAGATGCCTGCGGAGCCGCAGCAAATCGCCGCCTCGGTGACTTCGAGTACCTCTAGTCCGGGGATCGTCTTGAGCACTTCGCGCGGCTGCGCTCGGACGCCCTGCGCGTGTTGCAGGTGGCAGGCGTCGTGGTAGGCCACGCGCAGACGGACGGGGTGACGCGGCGCGCGCGGCCCCAGTTCGACGAGGATTTCCGACACGTCTCGACACTTCGCGGCAAAAGCCTTCGCCCGTTCGGCATACGCCGGGTCGTCGCGCAACATGTGCCCGTACTCTTTCATCGTCGAGCCGCAGCCCGC
>JACDEG010000393.1 GCA_013816505.1 Pyrinomonadaceae bacterium
TATTGCGTCAACTGACAACGGACTCGCCCCGCCTCAAGCGAGCGTGAGCAGACCCGCGATGTACAAAAGATTTACTTCATAGCCGGGTGTTGCGAACTGGGGAACATTTCCGTTCATGCCCTTGAGCGTGATTGACGAAAAGCCGAAGGGCAGGTGAACCGTGAACATCGCCACGAGCATAATGATGAGTAGCGGGACGTTCACAATTGGAACGAAGGCGCCCGCCATTATCGCCAGCCCTCCAAAGAATTCGATGAGTGCCGTCACCCACGCCGTCAACCCCGGCGCGGGAACACCCAGCACCTGAAGTATGTTCGCAAACCCTGCGGGTCCCCGGCTCAACTTCGCGTAGCCGTGCGCCATGAAGCCGAAGCCAATGATGAGGCGGAGCGGCAGCAACGCCCATTTGCTCCACGACTCAGTGCGGGATGAGTTGAACATTGCCGTCACCATGTCGGTTAAGCCCTCCTGAAACTTAACGGGCGGCGATGCAAAAACGCCTGCGCAGTATCAATAGTAGGAATCACCGGAGAGGTGGTTTTTATTCCCGCCGCGAGTCGCTATCGGACATTTCCCTCCACTTACCTTGTTCCGCATAATAAGCACGTGCCCAGAAGGAATGCTTGATGGACTCCCCGGCATACTTGTGGAAGCTCTGGCGCAGGAGCTTTGGACACAAGTACCGCCAGCGGACGCGGCACGTCTGCCCGCTCCGCTCGATCACCGGCGCAACGCCTGAGAGCTGTGCCACTTCGTCCGCTGACTGCCAGCGCTCGCTTGCACCTGACCACCCGACGGCATGGTTCTTAAGTTGTCTCCGCCAATAACGTTGAATGCCGTTCGCGGGCGGTAGGTGAAGCGAAGCGTTGGACGCTTCGCCTTGTTAACGATTCCGCGCTTTTATGCGTCTTATAGTGTTAACAGTAAAAGTCAGGGGGCGGAGATCATGAGAACGAAATGTAAATGGCTTCTTTCAGCTTGCCTGTTGGTGACGCTGTGCGGTGTGCTCCCTTAAGCATCGCACAGGAGCGTGCGAGGACTGTCAAAGAGCCGGATGTAACGGTAGCGCAAGACTCGACCGAGGATGTTGTGCGCGTCAATACGCGCGTCGTTCTCGTTGATACGCTCGTTAGGGATAAAAAGACCGGCGCGCCCGTCAAAAACCTCGCGTCCGAAAACTTTCAACTGTTTGATGATGGCAGGCAGCGCGAGATTTCTTACTTCAGCCACGAAGGTTTTAGTCGCCGACCGCTCGCGCTCGTGCTGGTGCTTGACCTTCATACGAGCGGCATCCTTTATCTGGAAAAAACCGAAGTGATGGAACACATCATCTCCGCGCTGGCGAAACTCCAACCCGAGGATGAAATCGCCGTCGTACAGACGTGGTACAAGCCGGAAGCTACTGCTCCGCTCTCTTTTGAGCTGAGATCAAAAATGATCGAAGGGCTGACGCAAGACCGGACGAAGACGTTCGCGGCACTCAGAAGCGTGCAGGAGTTTGCTTAACAGAACTTGCCGAAGGTGAAGCTCTTTTTCACCTTCGGGGATGCGATGAAAGCCACATGGAAGGACCAGATTCTCGCCGGAGCCGCTGGCACTGCCGGAAGTACGCAAAACGATATGCCCGTTAAAACGACGGTCGCATCCAATTTTGAATACATGATTGACAAAGCTCCGCTACTTGCACGGGAGCGACCCGATTCGCAGGTGATGATCGTTGAAGTCACCGACGATCTCGGCTCCGAACGGTATGCTAAAACCAGAGATACGGCGCGCAACTTGATAGCCTCGAACGTTACCGTGAACGGATTGGTTATGAAAAAGAATTTGATGGATAAAGCGGTCAACGCCTTGGGAAGTATCACATTGCCGCTGACCGGAGAGCGTTTTCACACCGTGCTTTACTACGGCAAGCAGACGGGCGGCGAAGTATTGGAAGTGGGCAGCCCAGAAGAATTCTCAATAGCCATTGATAGAATCATTGACGGAATTGCTGCCCGCTACAGCTTGGGTTTTAAGCTGGAAGAAGGCGAACAAAATGAAAATCGGATGCACAAGCTGGAAGTAAAAGTTAAAGCGCACGACGAGCGCGGGAAAGACCGCAATTTAAAAGTCAGCGCACGCCGCGGCTATTACCGGCCATAAATATTAAGGGGTAAATGTATGAAGAGAATGACGAATATATTTTTATCGGGGTTGATGCCCTTATCAATCAAAAACATGAGGAAATTCCTTTGGTTAGTATGTGGGTTTATTTTGTTTAGCTCGGTAAATTCCGTCGGAGCGCAGGAAGATAAAGAAGAAGTCGAGCGCGTTAATACGCACGTCGTCTTTGTTGACACGCTCGTTAAAGATCAGCGGACGGGTGTTTCAGTCACCGATTTGACGCAGGATAATTTCGAGGTATTCGACAACGGCAAACGGCGCGAAATATCATATTTCAGTAAGGAAGGAGACGGACGCAGACGAGCTTTGGCACTATTTATTATGCTGGCTCCGTTGGACGACGGGGCGCGAAAGAACTTTCAGCGACCGGAAGTGGTTATTTCGCTGGCATCCGCGCTCCAAAAACTTCCGCCGCAGGACGAAGTAGGATTGATGGTTTTAGGGCGTGCCGGCGACGCTAAAATATTAACTGAATTGACCCGTGACCGAGCCAAAGTGGTAACTGCACTCACTAATCTTCAAAAATTCTCCGAGAGGAAGATGTCCGAATCTATTAACGCGCCGAAAGTCCTTCAAGATACTGCGCTTTCAACAGCATCACAACGTCCGAATTCTCAAGTTACAGTTGTGATGCTGACGGATTCCGTCTTTCTGATGAATCACATGCAGCGTGATGAGGTCGCCGCAAACCTGCTTCGTGCCAACGTCACTTTTAACGCGCTCATCACCGGAACCGATTTCATGTTCAAGCTATTTACTCCGATTCTCAAACCGGTGGAGAATGACTTAGGAGTAAGTTGGTATGATTCGCCGCAGTATTTAGCCAAGCAAACGGGAGGCGATTACGCGCGTCCTCGCAAAAAGAAAGAGTACGGCGCTGCGCTCGAAAGGCTTATCGGAAGTCTGACGGTGAGATACAGCATCGGCTTCACGCTGGGCGAGGAGGAAGCAGACGACGGACAGATGCATCGACTGGAGGTGAAAGTCAGGGCGCGCGACTCACAGGGGCAGGAGCGAAAAGTGGAAGTGATCACCCGCAATGGCTACTACATGCCGAAGAAGTAAAGACAAAGAAGGATTGAACGGAAAAGCTAAAGTGCCGAGTTATAGTTTGCTTCGCGCCATCATCGAACCCGCCTTCTATAATCCCATGCAGCGTCCGCGAGGGGCAGTGATTTCATGCGGATAGCTTAGCCGTAGCGGAGTTGAGTGCGCAGCTACTGGTGGCGGGCGTTAGTTGACACAAAGTGGGCGGCGGTTGGCAGACGCTCATTACCTTAATAACCACCAGCCACATATCAATATCAGAATTAAGGGTGTGATTACTATTCCAATAATGGTAAGTAACATCACAACGCTCATCAGCGACCACAGGATGAAAGCTGTGTTGTCAGCTATTGATGCCGGATTAAGCGGCTCATTTAAATTGAGCTGTTGGCGAAGGTCGCCGACTCTGGACGAGAGAAGTTCATCGTCAAAAGGCAGATGATACAGATTTGCGCTGTGCCTTCCTCTGAGAAAGGCTTTGTAAACACCTTTCGGATTGATAACAAGTCCCCACGCAAACCCCGATAAGTTTAGCAGCCACGCCGCCAAGCTGCGCGTGCATCCGGTTGCAACTTCCCATGCTCCGATTTCAGTCTCACCGGGTAATGAAGTGCTGTACTCGGTCAGGATATGGTGAAGGTCATGGTATTTGACTACCTTCACCCTTCCTTTGGTGTTCGGAAAGTAGAAACGTAACAGCCCGTATTCTACTTTGACCCATTTATCATCGTATCCGCCCCAGCCAAAGTTATTATCGGCAAAGTATTGTGTGCGAGCATCACGCAGAGTGAGCTCTGGGCTGTACGCGCGCATCTGTTATCTCCCATTAGCGTTTTCTCGCGCGGCAAATATAGTATGTGCCAAACTGCGCTTCCTCATAATCAACATCGTCGGTCATTGCTCTCAGCTCATCCCACGGACGAACATCTGGATTGCCAAGCACCGTCAACCTGCTCGTCCATACCACGAACGGATAAAGCAGCTTGCCAAGCATGCCGGATGGAAGTTTAGCATCCATGATGACAAGGTAGCCGCCCGGACGTAACTGATTCCAAGAGTGGCGTAGCGCATCCTTGTGATGAGGGATGACAGCATACGAAAGACTGAAGATTGCACCATCAACAGGTTCGGGCAAAACGTAATCAGCCGCATCTGCCCGCATCAATTCAACATTACGCCACCCAGCTCGAGTGCATAGCTCCTCAGCCTCCGCCAGCATTCCATCGGATAAATCAACGCCATAAACTTGACCTTCTGCTCCGACCGCTTCCAGCAACGGCGCAAGATTTCTGCCCGTTCCGCAACCGACTTCGAGCACCCGACTGCCGCGTTTAAGTTCCAAGCGGCTAACCGCTTTGCTCCGTATGCCACGAGGGAGCAAGAAAAGCCACTCGAAGAAAACGAAAAACTTGGCAAGCCGATTGTAACGCTGTCGAACAAAAGGTGTCTCGTAATCAGCCCATTTAGCTATCGAACTCATCAGTTCCTCCTTTCAAGTTAGCCGCCTAACGCATGGTAGTGTTGCAGCAATTGTGATCCAAGTATAATCCGTACCGTTCGTCACCAGTCAAACTCGCGTGAGACCTGTTCATGATGCGTAACAAATCTGATTTCAAGTGGCGTCATTTCTAGCCGGAACTCATTCTTTTGTGCGTCCGCTGGTACTGTCGTTTTCAACTTTCTTACCGCGACGTCGAAGAGATGATGCGTCAGCGCGGGCTCTCGGTGGATCACTCGACCGTGTTTCGGTGGGTACAGCGTTATGCCCCGGCAATCAACCAGCGCATGCGCCAACATTTGAAGATGAGCGGCACCTCATACCGAGTGGATAAGACGTACATCAAAGTCGGAAAGACTTTTAAGTATTTGTATCGTGCGGTTTACAAAGACGGACAAACAATTGAGTTCATGTTAAGCACGAAGCGCGATATTTCTGCTGCAAAACTATTCTTCAAGAAAGTCATGCGTGCCGATCATCGGCGGCTTCCATTCTCGATCTCTGTCGATAAGCACGCCTCCTACTCGGATGCTTTCACATCATCTCAGGATGAGAAGGTGTTACCTCACGATTGCAAACTTCGTCGGGTGAAATACCTGAACAATGTGATTGTGTGTTGGTTCAGCGTGAAATGGTCAAAGTGAGTTCCGGCGTTAGTTGAAAGTTAACGAGACGAGAGCAACTACCGGAGAATAAGCCGGCGGCTCTCTTGCCCGATCATGCCATAGATTTGTGGTGCTGCCGATCAACATCAACTTCTCTTCATCTGAGTGTGTCAGTTGAAATCAACATCGGACTGTATTGAACGATTGCCGCCATGCTGCTCTGGCACTTGCGCGCTGCACGTGCTGCTGCGAGCTTACAATCACGCTCTGCAAAGATCGCCGAGGCTCTACCTTCCAGCTTATCAAAGGGCGCGAGATAGCCGATGGCGCTATGCAGACGAACCTGGTTGTAGTGCGCGACGTACTCAGCCACGAGACGTTGAGCATCCTCTAGTGAGAGCGGAGTTTTGGGACGAAGACACTCCGACTTGAGGCTTTTATGCCACCGCTCTAGCTTGCCATTGCTTTGTGGATAAAAGGGGCTGGTTCTGACATGTGTCATGCCGCAGAGGCGGATAAACTCCTTGAAATCACGGGCAATGAATTGCGGCCCATGGTCCGAGATGATGCGTGGCCGGGCCTCGGGGAACAGTTCGCGCGCACGCTGCAAGATCACTTCAATATCACGTTCGGTCATTTGCTCGCGCAACTCCCAATGGATGATGAAGCGGCTATAGCCGTCC
>JACDEG010000394.1 GCA_013816505.1 Pyrinomonadaceae bacterium
AGTTGCGGCGGCGCGGTGATCAGGGTCTGAATCAAACGATCAGGGAAGTGGTGACACCTGACTACTGCCACACGCGACCTTGAATAGACAAGTGCATCTCGGTATCGAAGGTAGCCCGGCTTACGTCGGCGGACGCTCGCCGCGGCGGAGCGCGTTGACGAGCAGATGCGCGCGTCGTGTCGGCTCCGGCTGGCGATAGCCGCCGTCACACTGAAGCGTCAATTCAATCGCACCTTCCAAATCAATCAAGTGGCCGGGTGAGACGAACACGGGCTGCACGCGCGCCTTCGTCCTGAGCGCCGCGCCGATTGTTTCGCCTTTATCAATCAGCGGCGACCACGCCCCGCGCTCCGTCAGCGGCTCGTCGTACTTCCCGACCAGCACCGACTTTGCGCAGCCGAGCGTCGGACGGTCAAGCATCAGCCCGACGTGCGACGCGATTCCGATGCGGCGTGGGTGCGCGATTCCCTGCCCGTCGAACATCACCGCATCAGGCTCAGTCTTCAACTTAGACCATGCCTCCAGCACCGACGGCGACTCGCGGAACGACAGCAGCCCCGGCACATAGGGAAAGCGCGTCTCGCTCACCACGCCGACCTCTTCGATTACTTCGAGCGACGGCAGACTGAGCACCACGACGCCGGCGTAGACAATCTCTGAGAATTTGTTAAAGCTGATGTCTGCGCCCGCCACCGTCTCGACGCGGCGCGCGCCGAGCGGCACCACGCGCACGCGCTCGCGCAACTCCTTCTGAAGCTCGATTGCTCCGCGCGGAGTCAGATTCCAATCATGCAATCGTTCGTAATTCGCCATAAAAAAACAGTGGTCAGATGCCAGATGTTGGATGTTTGTGAAATTCAGCGGCCAACCTTCGGCGACTCTCGAGCTTCGACCTTCTCGGTTCTGAAATCCACGGCTTCGCTGAGAGACATTTCTGCATCTCTGCGGATGATCGAATGGACGCGCCAGTGTTCGTCATCGCGCGCGGGGAAGTCCACGCGGAAGTGACCGCCGCGCGACTCTTCACGCCACAGTGCGGCGCGCGCGACGAGCGTCGCGACGGTCAGGAAGTTGCGCGACGCCACGCGCAGCGGTGCATGCGCGATCTGCTCGAACTCGCGAAGCGCGCGAGCGAGCGAATGGCGCGTGCGCAGTATTCCGACGCGCTCCCACATCAGACGCCGGACGCGCTTCCTGACGGCGAGCGCGACCTCTCCGCTCCGCACTTCTTCTTCAGAGAACTCGTTGGCGTCGTCGCCTTCACCGAAGAGATTTTCGGCGTCGGCTTGCGGCACGCTCCGGTGCGCGTAGTCACGGACGGCGGCCCCTCCCGCGCGTGCGCCAAAGACGAGACCTTCGAGCAGCGAATTGGAGGCGAGGCGGTTCGCGCCATGTACGCCGGTGCAGGAGACCTCGCCCGCCGCAAACAGGCCGGGCACGGTGGTGCGCCCTTCAAGGTCAGTGCGCACGCCGCCCATGAAATAGTGTGCGGCGGGCGAGACCGGCACCGGCTCATCCGCCAAATCGAAGCCGTAGCGCAAACACGTGTCGTAGATTTTCGGAAAGCGTTGGCGCAGGTAGCGCGGTTCGAGCGCTGTCATGTCGATGTAGACCGCGCGCGTCGCGGTGCGCTCCATCTCGGTGACGATTGAGCGGCTGACGATGTCGCGCGGCGCGAGTTCGGCGTCCTCGTGATAACGCGGCATGAAGCGCTTGCCGGAAGCGTTGCGGAGCACGCCGCCCTCGCCGCGCAGCGCTTCTGAGAGCAGGAAGCGCGGCGCGCCTTCGATGTTGAGCGCGGTCGGATGGAACTGCACAAACTCCATGTCGGCCAACTCCGCGCCGACCGTATAAGCCATCGCCATCCCGTCGCCGGTTGCGACCGCCGGGTTGGTGGTGTGCTGGAAGAGTTGTCCCGCGCCGCCCGACGCGAGCACCACGGCGCGCGCGCGCAGTTCACGCGGCGCGCGCACACGCGGGTCGAGGTAGCGCACGCCGCAACACCTGCCGTCCTGTAACAGCAGCGATTCGGTCGCCGCGTGGGCGAGGAACGTCACGTTCGGCTCGGCCTTCGCCCGCGCGATGAGCGCGCGCACGATCTCGTGCCCGGTCGAATCGCCCTGCGCGTGGAGGATGCGGCGGCGCGAGTGCGCGGCCTCCTGCGTGAAAAGTAACTCGCCGCCCTCGCGGTCGAACTCCGTGCCCCACTCGATCAATTCACGGATGTAGCGCCGCCCTTCTCTGACCAGGATTTCGACGGCTCGCTTGTCGCAGAGTCCCGCCCCGGCGTTCAGCGTGTCCTCGACGTGCAGACTGACTTGATCGTCTTCAGCGAGCGCGACCGCGACGCCGCCCTGCGCGTACTCGGTGTTCGATTCGCTGGTGCGCTCCTTCGTCAGCACCGTGACACGCGCCCCCGCCCGCGCAATCTCAACCGCCGCGCGCAGGCCCGCGACGCCGCTGCCGATAACGATGAAGTCGGTTTCAGTAAACATAATGTGTCAACAGAATACGTATGTGTGATGGCCGACCGCTTGCAGCCGCCCACAATCCTGCTGTCCCACAAGTTTCGTTTTCAGAATTCTTTCGTTGATTCTAACAACCGTCACGCGGGCGGGCAACGTTTGCGCACGATTCGGATGGAAGGCTAGAATGTGGCAATCTACCCGGTTGTCCCAACAGAGTCAGTCTGAAATCATCGTTAACTGCGATAGCGAAGCCACCTTCCGACTGTTGCGAAATATCGTCCGTCGCTCATAGACCCCGCTCGCGTGCGGGAAGGAGTTTTGTCATGAAGTTAAAGAAATTGGCGACGCTCGCGCTCGTCGCGTTGCTGCTCGTACCTTCCGTCGCTTTCGCGCAAAAGAATGCGACGATGCGCGGCGACGCGGGCACGTCGCTGCCGCCGATCAACCACACGAGGTTCGAGCTTCCGAACGGACTCGACGTGATTCTGCACCCCGACCGCTCGACGCCGATTGTCGCCGTCAACCTTTGGTATCACGTCGGCTCGAAGAACGAAGTGCCGGGCCGAACCGGCTTCGCGCACCTCTTCGAGCACATGATGTTTCAAGGCTCGAAGAACTACAACGACGACTACTTCAAACCGCTTCAGGAAGCCGGCGGGCTGATTAACGGCACGACCAACAACGACCGCACCAACTACTTCGAAGTTGTGCCGTCGAACTTCCTCGAACTTGCACTCTTCATGGAGGCTGACCGGATGGGCAGTCTGCTCGAAGCGATGACCGAAGAGCGGCTCGCCAACCAGCGGCTCGTGGTGAAGAACGAGAAGCGGCAGCGCGTCGACAATCAGCCTTACGGACTCGCGTTCGAAAAGATCGCCGCGACGATGTATCCGCCGGAGCATCCGTATCACTGGACGGTGATCGGCTCGCTCGAAGATTTGTCGAACGCTTCGATGGATGATGTCAAAGGATTCTTCCGCCGCTACTACGTGCCGAACAACGCGAGCCTGACCATCGCCGGCGACTTCGACCCGGCGGAGGCGCGCCGGTTGGTTGAAAAACATTTCGGCGCAATTGCGGGTGGCTCCGAGATCACGCGCCCGAATCCGGCGCAGCCAAAACTCGAACGCGAGATTCGTATGCAGGAAGAAGACCGCGTGTCTCTGCCGCGCGTTTACATGACGTGGCACGGCGCGCCGCAGATGACGCCGGACGATGCGCCACTCGATACTCTGGCGAGCGTGCTGACCGCCGGCAAAGGGTCGCGGCTCTACAAGACGCTCGTCTATGACCGGCAGATCGCGCAGGACGTATCGGCATTTCACGGCTCGCGCGAAATCGCCGGCACATTCCAAATCGTTGCGACCGCGAAGCCCGGTAAGACGCTCCAGGAGTTGGAAGCGGCAGTCAACGAAGAACTCGCGAAGATCAAAGCTCAGCCGCCGACTCGCGAAGAGTTGGAGCGCGCCTACAACGAGCGTGAATCATCGTTCATCTACGGACTGCAAACCGTGCTCGGTAAGGCCGACCAGATCAATCAATACAATACTTACTTCAAACAGCCCGACTACTTCCGCGACGACCTCGCACGCTACCAAAAAGTATCGGCGGCGGACGTGCAGCGCGTCGCCGACAAGTATCTGACCGACAAACGCATGATTCTCAGCATCGTGCCGCGCGGACAAGATAAGAAGACGAGCGATGCCGCTCCGTCCGGCCCAAAGACTGCGATTACGCCGACGCAACAGACGGCGGGCGCGCCCGCTGCTACTCCATCAACTGCGCAACGCACAGCCGTCACAGGTCAGACGGGCGCGGCTCAAACCGGCGAACGTCCGGCGGGCGTGCAGCCGCAGACCAAAGCCGAAGCCTCTGCCACGACTCCCGCCGGTGCATCGCCTTCCGCCGCGAACGCGCCCACACAGGGGGAAGCGAAAGAGAAAAGTGCCGACACATCGAAGTTGCCGAAGCCGAAACCCGACCCGCAATTCACGCTGCCCGCGATTCAGCGTCGCCAGCTTTCGAACGGCCTCGAAGTTTTAATCGTCGAGCAGCACGAGTTGCCGGTCGTCAACGTCAACCTCGTCGTCAAGACGGGCGGCGCGGCTGACCAGGCGGAACGCGCCGGCGTCGCCAACGTCACCGCCAGTCTGCTCGACGAAGGAACGAAGACGCGCTCGGCGCTCGACATCTCGAATCAGCTTTCGTCGATTGGCGCGTCGCTCTCCACCAACTCCGGTTGGGATTCGAGCGCGGCGAGTCTTCAGACGGTGACGCGGAATCTCAATCGCGCGCTCGACATCTTCGCCGATGTCGTCATCAACCCGGCCTTCCCCGAAGATGAAATCAAGCGCGCGCGCCTGTCGCGTCTGACGGCGCTGCGCCAGCGACGCGACAACGCGAATGCCATTGCGAGCGTCGTCTATCCGGCGCTGCTCTACGGCCGCACGCACCCGTACGGCCACCCGCTTCTCGGCGACGAGAAGTCGGTCGAGGCAATCAACGGCGCGGACGTGCGGAAATTCTACGAGACTTACTATCGCCCGAATAACGCGGCGCTGATCGTCGTCGGCGACGTGAAGCCCGACACGCTGGTGCCGCAGCTTGAGCGCGCATTCAGCAACTGGAAGAAGGGCGAGGTGCCGGCGGTTGACGTGACCGCCGCGCCGGTCGAGCGCAAGCAGGCGACGATCTATCTCGTTGACCGCCCCGGCGCGGCGCAGTCTGTTTTAAGCATCGGGCATGTCGGCGTGCCGCGCGCGACGCCCGATTATTTCTCGCTGCTCGCTTTGAACCGGCTGCTCGGCGGCCAGTTCGTGTCGCGCGTTAATTTAAATCTGCGCGAGAACAAGGGCTACACCTACGGCGCGCGCACTGGGTTCGACTACCGGCGCGGCGCGGGGCCGTTCGCCGCGACCGCCGACGTGCAGACGGCGGTGACAAAGGAATCGGTCGCCGAGTTTTTGAAGGAGTTGCGCGGCGTGCGCGGCGAGATGCCGGTGACAGCGGCGGAGCTTGAGTATGCAAAGCAGAGCATCATCCGCAGCTTCCCCACCACCTTTGAAACGCCGGCGCAGATCGCTGCGCGCCTTGAGGACGTGGTGCTTTATGGATTGCCGGACGACTACTTCAACAACTACATCGCGATGGTGCGCGCCGTGAAACTCGACGACGTGACGCGCGTCGCCAACAAGTACCTCGACCTGTCGCGACTGGCGATTCTCGTCGTCGGCGACCGCCGCCTGATCGAACCGGCCTTGCGCGAACTTGAACAGGTCGGCGGCACGCTCGTCGTGGTTGACGCCGAAGGTAACCCGGTCGCGGCAGGCGGCGAAACGGATCGGGGCAGCGGCACACGGTAAGACAATCTACGCATCAGCGTGTCCGGTCAGTGCGCGTTCGCGTGTGACCCGTCAACGTCACGATCTGATTCAACCCGCGGCTCAAAGGCCGTGGGAAAGATGCACTAAAGAACAAGCCCCGGAGTGGAGAAAGAATTTCCGCGTGTGTCCGAGCATGCGTCTTTCGCC
>JACDEG010000395.1 GCA_013816505.1 Pyrinomonadaceae bacterium
CCATCCACTCGGCGTCGCGCGACGCGAGGTAGTCGTTGACGGTGACGACATGCACGCCGCGGCCCGTCAGCGCATTCAAGGTCGCCGGCAGCGTTGCGGCGAGCGTCTTACCTTCGCCGGTGCGCATCTCGGCAATGCGGCCCGAGTGGAGTCCGATGCCGCCGATCAACTGCACATCGAAGTGACGCATGCCGGTCGCGCGCACGCTCGCCTCGCGCGTGATCGCGAAGACTTCCGGCAGCAATTCACTGAGCACCTCCTGTATGCGCCGCTTGCGCTCCGCCTTGTCGCGGGTGTCGCCGGCTTCGCGCGCGATTTGCTCCCTTATCTCGGCGATGCGTGTTCGCAGTGTGTCGTCCGAAAGCTTCTTGATGGACGGCTCGAGTTCGTTGATTGTGTTGACGAGCGGTTGCAGAGTCTTGATGTAACGCTGATTGCTGCTACCGAATATCTTAGTTAAAAATTTGTCGATCATCGTTCTACCTTAATCAAAAATAAAAAGTGCCGGAACATCTCCATCGCCCTCTTCACAGTTCCTCACGTGGGAAACTCACGGTGCGCGAAACTCTCCCTCAGCGTGAGATTGTAAGTGAGCGAGAGTTGCCGAGGCAAGCAAACGAAAATAGAAACCGAAAGTTATAGAATTCAAGAACATGTTTTTAGACGGGATTCACCAAGACGAGCAGGATGAGGTGGAAAAAAGCGCTGGCCGGATCATCCGCGCCTCTTTATTCATGATGTCAATCTTGTCTAAATGTTTTTCTTAAGGTCTATCGGTCAAGTCCTGGCTATCTCCAACCTCAAACCTCTTCGTTCATGCCGGTGACACCTGCTTGACGAGTAGCTCGCCGGCGGTGTCACGCGGCATCTCAAACTTCACCGTCACCTTATTGCCGCTGGCGGAGACGGTCGTGCTCTTCCACACCGCCGCTTCATCTTTACCGCTGGTCTTCCAGCGTTGAAAGACGATCCCAGCGCCGTAGACGTTTGCCATGCTCTTCGCGCGTTCCTCGGAATCAAGCACGGTGTCGGCACTGACACTCAGTTGTTTCTGATCAAGGACGAGCGTCATTCGCAAACGCTCGGCGCCTTCGAGGAAAGCGAGCGCGTGACTGGCGCTCAACGCCTGCACTACCTCCGTCGCGAGTTGCTGCAACGTCGGATCGGTGGCCGAGCCGCCGGTCATCACCATGTTGGTAAGCGTCCCGTCCTCCGCGCGGTCAGCTTCGAGCGTGACCTGAATTGTGCCGCTCAAATCCAGGTCGCCGTCAATCCACTTCTGGTTGTACTTCGCGAGCAGGTCTTTGTACGGTTTGACGTTAATCTTCGGCGGCAGCTTCGTCTTAGTCTGCACCGCAAGTTTATCGAGCACCTCGCGCTGCGCCTTCTCGGCCTGAGCTTTCTTCTCTTCCTCCGTTAGTTCAGGGACGTTGATGCCGGCGGGCGTCGTGCCTGGATTGTTCGCGGCAACCTCCGTCGAGGCATCCGGCATCGGGGTCGGCGTCGGTTGTGGTGACGGCTTTGGTCGCGGTGTCGGTGACGGTTTGGGGGTGGGCGTCGCCTTTGGTTTCAACGGTGTCGGGAGCGGCGTCGGGCGGACTTCGGCGATAAACTCCGGGTCGGTCGCCGGTGACGATGGCTCGTTTCGAGAAAAATATCCGGGCGGATAATAAAGTTTGTTCGGGTTGGAGATGTTGATGATCTGCGCCCGCTCGCGGACTTCGCCGGTGACGTAATCTTCGTCGGCGTACACGGCGCCGGAGAACATTCCGGCGATGAAAAGCGCGTTGCGCGCTTCAGGGACGAAGACGACGGCCGCCGCGAAAAGCATATGCATCACGAACGAGGCGGCGACCAAATGGCGCAGCCGCCGGTTGAAGTGCGGCGTCCGGTACACTTCATATTATTGAAACAACTCAGCCATTTCGCCCCACACTTTCAGAAACACTCAATTGCCCGCAAGCCGTCGTGATGGCCCCGCGCTCCGAAAAGCTTTAGACGCCGCAGCGGCGCCCGGAGTTGCGAATCAACAGAGAAAAGTTACCACTAGACGTGTCACTTTCACAAAGAGGGCGGATGATCTCGGCGGCTTTTTACAATTTTTGGGCAGACAAAAGCGCGGCGTGGCAAACTACGAATTTGTCCCGCAGCGCTTCGACTTGAGTGATGTTGGTAGAGAGGTTGAGGGGCTTTGATGTCAAAGCCTCTCACTCATTGCTATTGGTGTTTGGTCTTCCTCACGGCGATGTTCGCCGGCGTCGGCGTCTCGGTTGGCATCGGTGTGGACGTTTGTGTCGGTGCACCTGAGGGCGGCGGGGCGAAGTACCCCGTTAAGTCAGCGATGAAGAGAGTCGTGGTCTGAGCGTAGATGTTGAACTTGCCGTCCGAGACCGTCACGGTCACCGGATAACTTCCCGCCGCCGTGTTCGGCAGCGTGCCCGAGATCAATCATTGAGTAACGGATTTAATGAGAAAATGATTTTGAGCCGAGCAACTAAAAATTTTGTCGGACGTGGTACGAGACTAACCAGGGCGGCTTTTAGATCATCACTCTAGTGTCTGTCCGGCGGCGCCCAAACTGTTCAGGGACGGGCGAAGCCGTCGCCGCTTCGATGACATTCGGATCTTCGGCGTGCCGGAGAAGCGAGAAATAGAAAGTGGCGCCGGCGTCGGTCGCGCCCTCAGCCCATGTCCGACCACGATGACGTTGGATGATCCGTCGCACGCTGGCAAGTCCGATACCGGTACCCTCGAACGTCTCCGCGCCGTGCAGCCTCTGGAATACCCCAAACAGTTTGTCTGCACACCGCATCTCGAACCCCACGCCATTATCGCGCACGAAGAAGACATGCTCGTGATCGTCGCCAGTGCTTCCGACCTCAATCTCAGCTTCGGCGCGTGTGCGCGTGTATTTCACGGCGTTAGACAAGAGATTCTGGAAAACGATCCTTAACATCGACAGGTCGCCGTTAACCTTCGGTAACTCACTGATTTTCCAGACAACGGTTCGCTCGGCAATGTCCGCGTCAAGTTCTTCTATTAAGTCTCGCACGAGTCGGCTGGTGTCGATTACGCTGCGCCGTATCTCGGCGCGACCGACCTGTGAGTAGAACAGTAAGCCGTCGATCAAATTACTTGCTTCGTTGATTGAATCAGAAATGGTCTTCAGGTAGCGAAGATTGATCTCGTCAGCGGTCAACGCAACCCTCTTCTGAAGTTGATCCGTCAACCCTTTGATGAAACGGAGCGGCGCGCGGAGGTCGTGCGAAACCGAGTAGGAAAATGATTCCAGTTCCTTGATGGCCTCTTGCAGTTGCGCCGTGCGTTCCGCCACGCGGCATTCGAGCGTTTGGTTGAGTTGCAGGATTTCGTCTTCGGCCCGTTTTCGCTCGGTGATGTCGTCAAGATGGGCCATCACCATGTTGGGCGTCACAAAGACGTAACTGACTGCCAAGTATTTGTTCTCGCCGGTTGACCATAGCTGGTACTCAATCTCCCTGTAGAGGGTGCTTCGTTCGTTAAAGCACTGCGAGAAATCGTTCAGGATGTCTGGCCTCGATTTGTATATTTCGCTTGCCAATCTTCCGACCATCCCATCGACCCGGCCGTTGGTGAACTTTTCGGCGGCGTCGTTGTAATCAATCAACACGAAATCTTCGCCGACTCGCAGCCACGAGTAGGTCGGGATGGGGATGCCTCTGTATTGTGACCTGAACCGCTCTTTGCTCGCCCGCAGCGCTGCTTCGTCTTGCTTGCGCTCAGTGATGTCGCGGCCGATGGCTTGAACTCTTCCGTCACCGAGCATCTTGGCGTTGACCTCCACTGGCACCGGCGAACCGTCGCGGCGGCGCATCAAGTGTTCGGTGAGAGACGTTTCCCCCACTCGCATTTGAGAGATGCGCAGCGGATCGGCATTCCGCTCGCCGTCCAGAATAAGGTCTCTCGCGTTAAGCCGCAGAAACTCATCGCGGGCGTAGCCGAGCGCTTCGCAGGCCCGTTGGTTGACCTCACCAATCTTTCCCCGAGGGTCTAAAACGAAGATCAAATCCGAGGCCTGTTCCATCAACCCACGATACCTGTCTTCGCTTTTGCGCAGCGCGTCGGTGAAGTGTTTACGTTCGACGAGTCGCGCGACCAGTGCGATCAAGCGCATCGGGTGGTAAGGCTCTTCCAGGTAGCCGTCGGCCCCCGCTTCAAGCCCTTCGACGGCGCTCGCGGAATCGGTGCGCTGAGCGCTCACGAGCAGGATCGGGGTCGCGCAGAGGGCCTCGTCAGCGCGCATCAACCGGCACAACTCGATGCCGCTCACCTGCGGCATCAAAACGTCGCTGACCACTAAAGCGGGTCGCTCGCGGCTCGCTACCGCGAACGCCTCGCTCCCGTCAGACGCGGTCAGTACATGGTATCCCGCTTTATGTAATACACGGCGCACCATCTCCAATTGATCCGCCGCATCGTCAACCACGAGGATTACGTTCTCGCCTGCTCGCTCCATGTCTGAATTAAACTTTCCGCGTCTGGCCGTGCCTCCGGGCGTGCAAGGCACAAGACGCAATCAGCGTTTCGAAGCTGATGTGAAGAGTTGCTGTAAGCGTTCTGAAGTTTAACTTGTCGAACAGAATCTTCTGTTAATGCCAGGAGTCGGTATGTAAAAGGAAAGAGTTCCGTGAGAGATGGAATTCGGTGGAATTACCGAAAGGCTTGATGCTCAGAGAAGAGTGCTCCGGCAAAAAGCGCCCGCATGCCTGCCACGTCCCAGTAGTATTGTTATCAGCGGGCGCAAGCGTAACACCAAATCACCCTCTTTTCCACTGATTTCTACAAACCTGGCCTGGTGCCCACTTTCATACCTTAACATTAAGATCATGGGTTAAAATCCTCTTCATGCCACATTTCCGCGAGAGCGACCGCCGCCGCCGCACCCGCCGCGCACGGAGTAATAAAGCTGAGTCCACTTTACCGAACCCGCGTGCGCAAACCGGCGAAGAGGGTAGTCGCGTCGCCGAGCAGTCGAGTCGCACGTCGCTCAAGCGTCCGCTGCGCCGTTTGCTCGAAGGCATCGGCGCGCCCGCGCCCGCGCCGTTTATGCCCGACCCGTTCCAGCTTGAAGCCCTCGCCGCGCTTGAACGCGAGGACGTGCTGGTGACCGCACCGACCGGCAGCGGCAAGACATGGATCGCGCGCGAAGAAATCAGGCGCCTGCTCGCAGAGGGAAAGCGCGCGTGGTACACCAGCCCGCTGAAGGCGTTGACCAACTCGAAGTATCAGGAATTTTCAGCCGAATTCGGCGCGGCGAACGTCGGCATCCTGACCGGCGACCGCAAAGAGCGGCCCGACGCGCCGCTGATCGTTGGCACGACGGAGGTCTATCGCAACCAGTTGTTCGACGCATTGCGCGACGCCGGGCGCCCGGTACAGGCCGACCTGGTGGTGCTCGACGAAGCGCATTACCTTGCCGACGAAGAACGCGGGCACGTCTGGGAAGAAGCCATCATCCTGACGCCGCCGCGCGTGCGCCTGCTGCTGTTGTCGGCGACCGTCGGGCGCGCCGAAGAGTTTGCGGAGTGGATCACAGAGGTCCGCGGCGTGCGGTGCGGCGTGGTCGCGCGTCCCGGCGCCCGCCCCGTCCCGTTGCGCGCCGCGTTCCTCTACCCGGACGGGGAACTGGCGCCGCTATTTGACGACGCCGGGCGCTTCAACGTCGAGATCACGCGCTTCATTCAGGCAGCGCACGCGCGACCGTCCGGCGCCCGTCGCCGCTTCAGTGATGGGCGCGAGCGCCCCCCGTCGTCGCGGCTCAACATGCCGGAAATGCCGCCCTCGATGCTGCTCGCGGCGCTCGGCGCGTACGACCTGCTGCCGGCCATCGTCTTTTTGCCGACGCGGCGGCGGTGTGACGAAGCGGCGGCGGAAGCGGCCCTGACGCCGCGCGGCGGTCGCGTGCCAGACTCCGCCGGCGGCGACCGCAAACGCACCTCCGTCGAAC
>JACDEG010000396.1 GCA_013816505.1 Pyrinomonadaceae bacterium
ACTCTTTCCTGTCACCTGTCACGGTTCACCTGTCACGTCTGAGGATTTAGGTACTACTTCGGTCACCGGCTCGATGCACCGCGTCTCTCGGTCTACTCAGGTACGGCTTTGCTAAAACAGTCACAAGAGCAAAGGTTCGAGAACAATGCCGCAGGTTTTCCATCACAGCACTAACACGCTCTCTAAGCTGAGCATCTTCGGCGGAATCTTCGTCTTGCTGGCGGTGGTCTGGGCGGTGGCCGAGATCAACCGCTCGTCGTACAACACGGGGGCGTACGTTGAGCGCCAGCAACCGGTGCAGTTCAGCCACAAACACCACACCGGCGATGACGGCATCGACTGTCGCTACTGCCACACATCGGTGGAGATTTCCAGCAGCGCCGGGATGCCCGCAACCAAGACGTGCATGAATTGCCACACGCAGATTTGGTCGGATAGCCCATACCTTGAAATCGTTCGCACCAGTTGGAAAGAAGGCAAGCCGATTGAGTGGACGAGGGTGCATGATCTGCCCGACTACGTCTACTTCAACCACAGCATTCACGTCGCGAAGGGCGTCGGTTGCTCGTCGTGCCACGGACGCATGGACGAGATGCCGGCGGTCTACCAGGCGGCGTCGTTACAGATGGAGTGGTGTCTGTCGTGCCACCGGGAGCCGGAGCGTTTCCTTCGTCCAAAATCGGAAATTTACAACCACGCTTGGAACGCGCCCAACCACCTCAGCGAAAACACTACCGAGCAGCAGCTCGCGGATGGGCGAAGGTTGAAGGCGGAGTATCGTGTGAAGAACTCGCCGGTGTTGACGAGTTGCTCGACGTGTCATAGGTAAACGGTCAAATTAAACGTGACGGGTAACAGGTGACAAGATGATTGCGGATTTCGGATTGCGGAATGGAAGAAGCCAACACAAGCATCGCAACGTGGATTGCTAATCCGCACTCCGCATTCCGCAATCGCCAAATATTGTCCTGTCACCTGTCACGGCTGAGTAAATAAAGATGCACATCAAAGATACTTTCCCCGCGCTCTACAAAATTCGTCAGGTCCGCCGGAAGCCGCTTGAGATGGAAGACGTGCGTCAGAGACTGGGCGCGGTACGCGGCAAAGAGTACTGGCGCAGTCTCGACGAGTTGGCCGACTCCGAAGAGTTCGCTGAGTTACTGCACCGTGAATTTCCACAGGCCGCGTCGGAGATGGAAGAGGGGACCGACCGCCGCACATTCATCAAATTGATGGGCGCTTCGCTGGCGCTCGCAGGCGTCAGCGGCTGCACATACCAGCCGCCAGAAACAATCATCCCTTACGTGCGCGAGCCCGAAGGCTTAGTGCCGGGCAAGCCGTTATTTTTCGCGACCGCGATGCCGATGGGCGGCGCGGGCGTGGGACTGCTGGTGCGCAGCAACATGGGCCGTCCGACGAAGATCGAGGGAAACGAGTTGCATCCAGCGAGCCTCGGCGCGACCGACATTTTCTCGCAGGCTTCGATCCTGACGCTGTACGATCCAGACCGTTCACAGACGCACATCAACCGCGGCGAGATCGGTAACTTCACCTCGTTTCTCGCGGAGATGTCGAGGGCCTTAGAGGCGCAGACCGGTCGCCAGGGGGCGGGCCTGCGGTTCCTGACCGAAACCATTTCATCGCCGACCGCCGCCGCGCAGATGCAGGAAATCGCCCAACGCTTCCCGGCGGCGAAGTGGCATCAGTACGAACCGGCGGGCAGCAATGCGGGCGTCGGCGCGCGCCTCGCATTCGGCGAGCCGGTCAACACGATCTACAACTTCACCGAAGCCGACCGCGTGCTTTCGCTTGACGCAGACTTCCTGTCATGCGGCCCGGCCAGCCTGCGTTACGCGCGCGATTTCGCCGGACGCCGGCGGCTCGCCGAAGGCAAGACCGAGATGAACCGTCTCTATGTGGTCGAGACGACAGCGACGCAGACCGGAATGGTCGCCGATCACCGGTTGGCGATTCGTCCGTCGGAGATGGAAGGCTTCGCGCGTGCGCTGGCGGCGGCGCTCGGCGCGCCCGGTGCCGCGGCTGGTGACGGCGCGCACGCCGAGTGGATCGCAGCGGTCGCGCGCGATTTACAGTCCGTGCGGGGGCGCAGCATCGTGATTGCCGGCGACGAGCAGACGCCCGTCGTGCATGCCCTGGCACACGCCATCAACGGTGCGCTCGGCAACGTCGGCACGACCGTTACTTACACCGAGCCAGTCGAAGCCAATCCGGTCGATCAACTTCAGTCACTGCGCGAGTTGATTGCAGACATCGACAACGGGCTGGTCGAATTGCTGGTGATCGTTGAAGGCAATCCGGTCTACAACACGCCCGCCGACTTGAAGCTCGATAAAGCGCGACTCGACAAGGTTCCGTTGCGCGTTCACTTGGGGCTTTATCAGGACGAGACGGCGGACTTGTGTCAGTGGCACATCAACGAGGCGCACTACCTCGAAGCGTGGAGCGACACCCGCGCTTTCGACGGCACCGCGACGATCATCCAGCCGCTGATCGCGCCGCTCTACGATGGCAAAAGCATTCACGAACTTCTCGCCGCCTTCACCAACACGCCCGAACGCAGCGGCTACAGCGCGGTGCGCGAGTTTTGGCAGAACGAAATCCCCACCACCGAGTTCGACAAGATGTGGCGCCGGATCGTGCATGACGGCGTGATCCCGAACACGCAGCGCGCCACGAAGAGTGTCACAGCACGCAACGACTTTGCGACTCAGGGGCCAGGAGCCGGCGAACAGGGGTCGGCTGGCAATCAATTACCGGGTGCGACGACTGTTCCTCAAACATCAACTTCCGTCTCTCAACCCCCGACCCCCGGCCCCCAGCCCCCGGCCCCCGGTTTAGAGATTGTCTTTCGTCCCGACCCGACCGTTTACGATGGGCGTTTCGCGAATAACGGATGGTTGCAGGAATTACCGAAGCCGATCACCAAGTTAACGTGGGATACGGTGGCGATGGTCAGCCCGGCGACAGCGGCTCGGCTCGGACTCGATAATGAAAACACGATCACGTCGAAGGGCAGCGAGTTGATGGTCGAGGTCGTCCGCTTGCGCTTCAAGGGGCGCGAGGTGACGGCGCCGCTGTGGGTCCAGCCGGGACAGCCCGATGGCGTCGTGACGCTGCATCTCGGCTACGGGCGTTGGCGCGCGGGGCGCGTCGGCACGTCGATTCCCGGCGAGGGCGCGCGCTATCCGGAAATCCCCGGCCCGACCGAAGACCCAGGTAAGCCCGAAGGGATGCCGCACTTTCAGGACGCGTATCAAATCCGCACCTCTGACGCGCTCTGGTCGGGCGTTGGAGTCGAAGTCGTGAAGACCGGCGTGCGCTATCAACTGGCGTCAACGCAGCTTCACTTCAACATCGAGGACGACCGCGAGATCGTCCGCGCCGGAACGCTTGAACAGTACCGGCAGAACCCGACGCTGAAGCCGCACCGCGACGAAGACAAGCAGCCGCCGAAGCCAGCGGGCGAGAATCGCGAACCCGCCGGCGAAAGCGAATCGATGTACCCGGACTTTGATTACTCTGATTCACCGGAGCGGATGGCCGCCGGTTTCTATCCGTACCGTTGGGGAATGTCGATTGACATCAATTCGTGCGTCGGGTGCAGCGCGTGCGTCGTCGCGTGTCAGGCGGAGAACAACATTCCCATCGTCGGCAAGGATCAGGTCGCGCGCGGGCGCGAGATGCACTGGCTGCGCGTCGACGCTTATTTCCGCGGCGGCATCGAGAAGTTACAGGGCGTCTACTTTATGCCGGTGCCGTGCATGCATTGCGAGAACGCGCCGTGCGAGCCGGTCTGCCCGGTGCATGCCACCGTGCATGACACCGAGGGCTTGAACCTGATGGTCTACAACCGCTGCGTCGGGACGCGCTACTGCTCGAACAACTGCCCATACAAAGTCCGGCGCTTCAACTTCTTTCTGTACCAGGACTGGAACACGCCGAGCCTCAAGATGCAGCGCAACCCGGAGGTCACGGTGCGCTCGCGCGGCGTGATGGAGAAATGCACCTACTGCATTCAGCGCATTGAGTACGCGAAGATCGAGTCGGAGAAAGAAGGGCGGCGGGTGCGCGATGGCGAGGTCGTGACCGCGTGCCAGGCCGCGTGCCCGACCGAGGCGATTATCTTTGGTGACTTGAATGATCCCGAAAGCCGCGTCGCCAAACTGCATCGAGAGCCGCGCCAATACAGCCTGCTCGCCGACTTGAACACGAGGCCGCGCACCACGTACCTGGCGGCGGTGCGCAATCCGAACCCCGAAATACGGTGACAATACGGTGACAAGTGACAAGTGACAGGTGACAGGTAAGAAACAATCATCGCTCGTCACTCGCCGCTTATTACTCATCAGGCTTTTTCTTGTCACCTGTCACCTGTCACCCGTCACGATTCGAGGGACGCTTATGCAGAGAGTAACAAACCCACACGACGACGTGGCCATCCACCGAACTTCGCCGCCGGTGATTGAGCCGGGCCACACTTTCGGCTCGGTGACCGACAAAATCAGTGCGTTGACGTTGCGGCGGCGGACGCCCATCGGCTGGTACATCGGCTTCACGCTCTCGTTCATGGTGGCCGGGATGCTGATGATGACGATTGCTTATCTGGTGATGACGGGCATCGGCATTTGGGGCAACAACGTGCCGGTCGGGTGGGCGTTCGACATCATTAACTTCGTGTGGTGGATCGGCATCGGCCACGCCGGGACGTTGATCTCGGCGATTTTGTTGCTCTTAAGACAGGAGTGGCGCACCTCGATCAACCGCTTCGCGGAGGCGATGACGCTGTTTGCGGTCGCCAGCGCCGGCCTCTTTCCGCTGCTGCACACGGGGCGCCCGTGGCTCGCCTACTGGCTCTTGCCGTACCCGAACACGATGGGTATGTGGCCGCAGTTCCGAAGCCCTCTGATGTGGGACGTGTTCGCGGTCTCGACCTACGCGACCGTCTCGGCGCTGTTCTGGTACGTCGGATTGATTCCCGACTTTGCGACGTTGCGTGATCGCGCGAAGAACCGCGTCTTTCAAATCATCTACGGCATGCTCGCGCTCGGCTGGCGCGGCAGCGCACGCCACTGGGCGCGTTACGAAGCGACGTATCTACTGCTTGCCGGACTCGCGACGCCGCTCGTGCTGTCGGTGCATACCATCGTCAGTTTGGACTTCGCGGTATCGGTCATTCCCGGCTGGCACGCGACGATCTTCCCGCCATACTTCGTCGCCGGCGCGATTTACGCGGGCTTCGCGATGGTGCTGACGCTGACGATTCCGCTCAGAAGATTTTACGGCCTCGAAGATTTCATCACGGTTCGACACCTGCGCAACATGGCGAAGATCATGCTCGCGACCGGATTGATCGTCGCCTATGGCTACATGACGGAAGCGTTCATGGCGTGGTACAGCGCGAACACTTACGAGGAATACATGATCCTCAACCGGATGCGTGGGCCGTATGCGTGGGCGTACTGGTCGCTGATCTTCTGCAACGTCATCGTCCCGCAACTGCTGTGGGTGAAACGTGTGCGCCACAGCACGGTCGCGCTGTTTTTGATCTCGCTGGTGGTCAGCGTCGGGATGTGGCTGGAGCGGTTCGTGATTCTGGTGACGAGTCTGCACCGCGACTTCCTGGTGTCATCGTGGGGCATGTACTCGCCGACCGTCTTCGATTGGTCGATGTTCATCGGCACCATCGGACTGTTCTTCACGCTGCTGTTCCTCTTTATCCGGTTCCTGCCGATCATTTCGATCTTCGAGATGCGGACGCTCGTTCCGCAGGCACAGGCTCAGATTAACGAGGAGAAGGGGCAGGCGTAATGAGTACTGAGTACTCAGAGGAAGATTACTGACTAACTGAGGATTTCGTGATGAAGAAATCAACCAGACCGGCGACCTATGGTTTGATGGCTGAGTTTGATGATCCGAGCGCGGTCGTCGCGGCGGCGCAGAAGGTTTACGAC
>JACDEG010000397.1 GCA_013816505.1 Pyrinomonadaceae bacterium
GTCAACAGCCGCCAGAACCTGGACGTGATGCTCGAAGTCGGCGGCGCGGACGAGACGGTGACGGTCACGTCGAGTGCGCCCTTGCTCGAAACCACCACGGGGAGCGGCACGGCCTCGCTCGAACAGCGGCAGATCAGCGACCTGCCTGTGCTGAGCAACAGCGCCATCCTGCTGGCGCGCACTGCGCCCGGCATCCAATGGACGGCGCAGCCGAACTATCTGGCCTTGCACTCGAACATCGGCGGCTCGGCGGTCAGCGCGGCGGGCGGCGTCGGCGGCAACGAATTCTCGCTCGACGGCGTGCCCAATCTAGCAGGCGGGCGGCGGGCGGGCTATTTGCCTTACACCGACACGGTCGCCGAGTTCAAAGTCGAGACCGCGCCCTTCGACGCCAGCAAAGGCCATACGACCGGCGCCACGATCTCGCTCTCGACCAAGAGCGGCACCAATGAGTACCACGGCGTGCTCACCTGGCAGCATTGGCAGCAGCGCCTGAACGCGACGCAGGCCACGACCAATGCCGGTTATTGGGCGCGCATTAAGCTGTTGGAGGCGGAAGGAAACACCCAGCTAGCCGAGCAACTGCGCTCGGAAAGCGCGCAACCGTCCGGGCGCTCGAACAACTGGGCTGGCTCTATCGGCGGGCCGGTGCGCGTACCCTGGCTCTACAACGGGCGCGACAAGCTCTTCTTCTTTTTCAGCTACAACGCCTTCAAGGATGTGAAGACGGAAGAAGCGACGGCCGTCAACCGCACCGTGCCGAGCGACGCTCACCGGCGCGGCGATTTCTCCGACCTGCTCCGGCTCGACCCGGCGCGCTATCAGATTTATGACCCGCGCACCGCGCGCCTCGTGGGCGGCGGCGTCGTGCGCGACCCCTTCCCAAACAATCAGGTGCCGATTCTCAATCCGTTATACAGATTTTACGAGGCGCTCTATCCGCACGCGAACAACGTACCCGGCGTCGTCTCGGCGGAGGGCCGTAACAACTACCTGGCTTCGGCCACGCCCTTCAACTGGGACTACAAGGCCTTCACCAACCGCTACGACCTGCAACTCACCGCCAGACAGCGCATGTTCGGCAAGTGGAGCTACAGCAATTTCGCTCCGGAAACTCGCGGCGACTGGGTCTACGAGACGGCGCTCGGGCTGCTGGCCACCAATCTGGTGCGCAAGAATATCGGCGTCACCTTTGATCACGTTTACACCTTCAACCCGACGACGATCTTCAACTGGTCGGTCGCCTGGAACCGCTTCATCGAAGGCAACCCCTCGAACGCGGTGCAGACCAGCTTCCCGCCCAGCACAGTCGGCTTGCCGAGTTATCTTGACCAGAAAGCGGGAGCGACCATTCACCTGCCAAGCCTGGATTTCAGCGACGGCTCTTACAGTGACTTCACGCGCGGCTATCCGGGCTTTACGCGCTTTAGTGTCGGCACATTGCGCGGCGAGTTATCCAAGTACATTGGCACGCACTCCTTGCGCCTCGGCGTGGATTTGCGCGAGAACTGGCGCACGTCTTTCGACCCCGGCCAATCTTCCGGCAGCTTCAGCTATAACAACTCATTCGTACGCCAGGCGCAGAACACGACCAACGCCGGCGTGCTCGGCCTCGAATGGGCGGCCTTTATGATGGGCGTGCCGAGCGGCACCTTGATCAACTCCAACGACGATCTCTATCTGACCAACAAGTTCTATTCGGGCTACGTGCAGGACGATTGGAAGTTGAGCCGGCGGCTGACCGTCAACCTCGGCCTGCGCTACGAACTCGAAGGCGGCTTCCGCGAGCGGTACAACCGCGGCCTGACCGGCTTTGATCTTGAAGCCCCGTTGCCGATCTCGGCGGGGGCGCTAGCGGCCTATGCGACCTTGACCACACCGGCGAACGCGCTCTTCCCGTTGCTGCCGGCGAGCCAATTCATCGTCAAGGGCGGGACGACCTTTCTGGGCAAAGACGGCGCGCCCGAGACGGTCAACAGCTCACAGCCGGCTTGGATGCCGCGCGTCGGCTTCGCTTATCAACTTAACGACAAGACGGTGCTGCGCGGCGGATGGGGCATGTTCTTCGACACGAACAACGTGCTCAACGACGGCTTGGACCAAAGCGGCTACAGCCGCAACACCACCACCACGATCACGAACAACAACGGGCTGACGTTCAACGGCACGAACCTGACCTCGCCGGAATGCCGCGCGAATCTTGCGGACTGCCGCACGCTGCTGGTTGACCCGTTCCCGGTGCGCAACATCGGCACGCGCTTCAACGCGCCCACAGGCAATACGCTTGGCTTGATGGCCTTGCAAGGGCGCGGCCTGACTTTTCTGGATTACGACTGGGAGCGAGCGCGCCAGTACCGCTACCGGATCGGGCTGCAACGCCAGATCGGCAGTTCAATGGTGGCCGAGGTAGCCTACCTCGGCTCGCGCACCGATCGGATTCAAGTGGGCCGACGGCTCGATGCGCTCCCCGAGCAATACTGGGCGTCGGGGCTCATCCGCAACAACCGGCTCGCCAACGAACTTAACTCGACGCTGCGGAATCCGTTCAACGTTGCCAATTTCGCATCGCTGGCCACGTCGAATCCGGCGGTTTACACTGAACTGCAAACGATCGGCTTCTTCACCAACACTACTATCAACAAGTCGCAACTGCTGCGGCCTTACCCGAACATGAACGGCCTGACGAACGGGCGCGATCCGAACGGCGAGCAGGTCTACAACCACCTGGAAGCCACCATCACGAAGCGGTTCACGCGGGGCTACAGCTTCACGGCCTCCTACCTCTGGTCATCGAACCTCTTCCACAATGTCCGCGAGAACGAGTTTGATGAAGAGTTGGTCTGGCAGCCGTCGAACAATTCCGCACCGCACAATCTGAACGTCAACTTCATCTATGAATTTCCGTTCGGTAAAGGCAAGAAGTTTCTGGACGACAACCGATGGCTGAACGCGCTGGTCGGCGGCTGGCAGGTGAGCGGCGTCTACTACAAACAGACCGGGCGCGTCTACGACCTGGGCAACTGGTTCTAATACGGCAACGACCTGCGCGCCATCGCGAAGGGCACGAAGGATCAGACGGTGGACGAGTGGTTCAACTGGCAACTCTTCCCCGGCGCGTCGCGCGATTACAGCGCGTCGAACCGCACGATGTACGAAGCTCGCATTCGCTCAATCGTGCCGGCGTCGATCTTGACGCAGATGGGCAGCATCTGCGGCTCCGGCAACAATCAGCCCTGCACCTACACCAACGTGACGCCGACCAACTTCCAGCCCAATTCGTTCCACCGCCGCGTCTTCCCTGTGCGCTTGAACTGGCTGCGCGGCCACGGCAAAAACCAGCTCGACTTCAATCTCCTGCGCCGCTTCCCCATCACCGAGAAGCAGACGCTGGAGTTCCGGCTCGACCTCATCAACGCGTTCAATCACGTACTCTGGGACAATCCGAATACCGACATCAACAGCTCGAACTTCGGGCGCGTGACAACGCAGTGGAACACGCCGCGCTGGATTCAGTTCCAGTTGCGGTACAAGTTCTGATTGGTGGTTAGTGGTTGGTGGTTGGCGGCTGGCCAACCACCAATCACCTGGCTCATGGTTGCCGCCCGAAGTAATGCGACTTGAAAAGTGGAGAGCATGTCATGACCGAACACACAAATCGTCTTCGCAGACTGGTCGCCTGTGGTGAAGGCGTTGTGAGCGAGGTTTCAGGATGACTCAGATTAGGAATCTACGCTGGTGGATCGCCGGTCTGCTGGCCCTCGCCACCGCACTCAACTACCTCGACCGCCAGAGCTTTCCGGTCGCCGTCAATCAGATCAAGGAGGACATCCCGCTGACCGATCAGCAGTTCTCGATGCTGAATTCTCTGTTCTTACTGGCCTACGCGATCATGTACATGGGTGGGGGAAAGATCATGGATTGGTTGGGGACGCGAACAGGCTATGCGATCATGATCGTCTGGTGGTCGGCCGCCAACTTCCTGCATGGGACTGTCTCGACGGTCATGGGTCTGGGGATCTACCGATTCCTGCTGGGCATGGGGGAAGGGGGAGGATTTCCGGGGTCGGGTAAAGCCGTGGCGGAATGGTTTCCGCCGAAAGAACGCTCCTTTGCCTTCGGCATCTTCAACACTGGTTCGAGCCTGGGGGCCGTCCTGGCACCGCCGTTGATCGCGCTGATCATCGTTCAATTCAACTGGCGGTGGGTTTTCTTCATGACGGGAAGTTTGGGCTTCCTGTGGGTGGTCGTGTGGCTCAAGCTGTATCAGTCCCCTGGTAAAAATCAGCACATCACGGCGGAGGAGTTGGAGTATATCCGGCGCGAGTGCGCCTTCAGTGCCGCCCGTCCGGCAGGAACTCCGATTCGCTGGCGCGATCTTTTCAAGTACCGGCAGGTGTGGGGACTGATGGCCGCCAAGTTTCTCACCGATTCCGCCTGGTACTTCTTCATTTTCTGGCTGCCCAAGTACTTGAGCGACGTCCGTGGCCTCAATATCAAAGAGATCGGTTACTACGGCTGGATACCTTATGCGTTGATGGGGGCAGGCAGTCTGATCGGCGGCTGGCTGGGCAGCTTTCTCATCCGGCGGGGCTTCACGCTCGACCATTCACGCAAGATCGCCCTGGCACTGAGTGCGGCGCTGATGCCAGTTAGTCTCTTGATCGCGGCATCTCCGTTGAGTCTTGCGATAGTGTTTTTCAGCACGGCCTTCTTCGCCCACCAGTTCTGGTCAGCGAACGTGCAGACGCTTGCCGCCGACATCTTTCCTTCGAGTGTCGTCGGCTCGGTAGAAGGGCTGCTCGGTTCCGCTGGATCGTTCGGGGGGATGCTGTTCGGGCTGCTGGTGGGTTTCTTAGTAACGCACCACGGCTACACGCCCATCTTTCTCATGGCGGGGCTGCTGCATCCCGCCGCGTTACTGATCATCCTGGCGGTGGTGGGACGGATCGAGCCGGTGCAGGCGACCGACCATGAAGAGGTTCCGGCGTAATGATTCGGCCCGCTGGCCTGTTGTTGCCGGAGGCGCTTACGGGAGGGCAATTAAAGTTGAGTAGAAGAATAGGCTTCATCGGAATCGGACTGATAGGTCGGGGAATGGCCCGCAATCTGATCCGCAAAGAGCAGTCAGTAAAAATTTACAAGAGAGGGCAACGGTGTTCATGAACGAATCAATTGTTCGCCTAAACCGTGGAGAGAATGTCATGACCAAACGCACAAAATATCTTCAGAGACTTGTGACCTGCTGTCTCGTCGTTTCGGCCCTCACGGTTCCTGCCGTGCTGGCCGCACCCCGGCAAACGCCGGTCATCCCCATTGGCCTCGACTCTTACCTGATGTGGGAGCAGTGGCCGTACCAGCGCATCGGAGCGCGGGCTTACATGCGCAGCACCTACGACCGCGCGGGCGGCAACGAAGGAGCTGACGCCAGCCACTTTCTCTACCAACTGGCTGATGATTACAACGTCACGCTGGATGTGGAAGGGCCGGGCATTCTCCACTTCGCCCGCTACAACCACTGGCACGGCAGCCCGTGGCATTATGTTGTCGATGGCACCGATCATATTGTTCAGGAGACATCCAGCGCCGATCCGACCAAACCCGTACCGGGCTCCGTCTTCATGCCGGAACATCTCTTTCCCAACCCGCTCACCTGGACCTGGGACATCACCAAGGGAGCCGATCTGATGTGGGTGCCGATCCCGTTCGAACGTACTTTCCGCATGGCCTATTCGCGCACCCGTTACGGCACCGGCTATTACATCTATCATCAATATGTGGGTGGGGCGAACCTCTCGCAGCCCATCCGCGCCTGGGATGGAAAGACTCCGCCGGATAAAATGGTGCTGACGCTGATCAATCGTGCGGGCACCGATCTCGTTCCACAGCCCGATACTGAAGAAGGTAAAAAGAAAGGAGTTCGTCAGGAGTCCGGAAAAGTGGATGTACCTCAGC
>JACDEG010000398.1 GCA_013816505.1 Pyrinomonadaceae bacterium
CGCGCTGATGACACATAATTCACAGTGGGCAGTGTCGAACGTTCACCACCGACGCGCCATCGAGCTCAACCCGAACTACGCCGCCGCTCACATCTGGTACGCCTGCCAACTCGCGATGGAAGGAAATTTCGACGCGGCTGTGGACGAAACTCGCCGCGCGACAGCCATCGACGCACTCAACCCCTTTTACGCTTACCTCCTCGGGTGGTGTCTTTACCAAGCACGTCGCTATGACGAATGCATCGTGCAGTGCCGCAATCTGATCCGCAGCGAACCGCGCTTTGGTCCCGCGCGCTTCTGCCTGAGTTGGGTTTTGCGCAGAGTGGGCGGACACGAAGAGGCGATTGCAGAAGCGAAGAAAGCGATTGAGGTGAGCGGCGACACACCGCAAATCCTGGCAACGCTCGGCTCCGCTTACGCCGAGGCGGGGCGGAGGGCGGAGGCGCGACGCGTCATCGCACAGTTGCGCGAGTTGGCCGCCACACGCTATATCACGCCGTACCACCTCGCGCTGATACACCTTCATCTTGGCGAAAAGGACGAAGCGCTCAGCCTTCTGGAACAAAGCGTCATCGTCGGCGACCCGTGGATCGTGTGGCTCGGCGTCGAACCGCAGTGGGACTCTCTGCGCGCCGACAGCCGCTTCATCGGACTACTGCGCCGCACGCAGAACCCAGCACCCGCACCACGCACGGACACCGGCGATCACTCTTCCGGGGCAATCGCCACGACCTTCACGAATATATCGTCGCCTGTCGAAGTTGGATCGATTCAAACACCGAACGTACCGACGAACGGCGATCAGTCGCCCGCTTCACACCGCCCCGCGGAATTAACGCGCGCTCGCTTGGTGCGTGTCGCAGTCCCGCTCGCTGCGACGCTCGCGCTTGCCGTTACTGCCATCCTTTACTTCATAGACTTCGGTCGCCCACTCGCCACTCCGACGCCGGGCAACCCGTTGCGTCTGACCAACAATCACGTCACGGACTTGCACCCCGATTACTCCCCTGACGGCACGCGCATCGCGTTCGCCAGCAATCGTGAAGGCAGGTCTGATATTTACGTGATGGACACGGACGGTTCCAACGTCGAGCGTCTGACGCACAGCCCGGCTGATGACGACACCCCGGCGTGGTCGCCCGACGGCACCAGAATCGCTTTCCAAAGTAGACGCGACGGTAATCTTGAGATTTACATGATGGACGCAGATGGCCGTAACCAGACGAACATCAGCAAAAGTCCGTCGGATGATTCGCGGCCCGCGTGGTCGCCCGATGGCAAGTCGCTCGTCTTCGCCAGCACCTCGCCCGCCGAGCCTTTGAACTACGACATTCATGTGATGCGCGCCGACGGATCGGGCAGGCGTCGTTTGACTACTGACCCCGGTGTGGACACCGACCCGGCGTGGTCATCCGACGGTGCGAGAATCGCTTTTGCCAGTGACCGTGACCATCAGTCATACGAGATTTATACGATCAACCCGGACGGCGGCGACGTGCGGAACCTGTCGAATCATCCGGGCAATGATGTCAAGCCCGTATGGTCGCCCGACGGCAAACGGATCGCCTTCGCCGCCAATCGTCCAGCGAAAATCGATCTGCCGGCGCTCTACGTGATGAACGCCGACGGAAGCAATCAACGACTCATCACGGGCAGCACCACCTTCGACGATGAACCAGCGTGGTCTCCCGACAGTCGTCATGTCGCCTTTCAAACTGAACGCGACGGCAACTTCGAGATTTACGTCGCGGATTCACAGCCCACCGCAAACGTCTCCCGCCCCGATTCAGCAAAGAAATACGTGATGCAACGAAAAGCAAAGAAGTGCTTGTGTATTTATCCTCTGAGAGTCGAGAAAGAGTCGATGAAATGGTTCGCAAGGTGGTCACCGCAGGCGGAACAACCTACTTGCTCGGCGTACCCGACATGCCGACCGGACCGTAGCGCGAATAGGTTACGTCTCCAGCATCATAGCGGCTCGTAAAGCGCGTATGTGGTGTTGGTCCCGTCCGCGAATGGCTGTCGCACTGTGACAATGACCCGACACACAAAAGGGTCTTAAGGTAAAGAATTATTGCATCCCACCGTAACGAACACACTTCTGGCTGTGATGCGGCTTGCGGCGAGTTGCCTCACTCGCCATACCGTGCCCTGACGGTCGCCGCCGTTCCTCGCGCGGGCAGCGTGACAATGAACAGGTTGAAATACTCGTCATCGCTGATCGCCGACACCTGCTTTCCGCTCAGGCGCTCGATGATAAGGGGCAGCGTGTTGCTGTGGCTGACGACGACCACCGCCCCGCCGCCGTGCTTGGCCGTGATCGCGCGCGCGAGTTGTTCGACATACACGCGCGGGTCGTCGTGGTTGACCGTCAGTGTCGTGACGATCACACCCGTGCGCGCGGCAAGCGGCGCGGCAGTGTCGGTCGTGCGCTTGAACTGTGTGGTGTAGATCGCCGAGACGCCCGCATCGCCGAGCGTCTGCGCAAGTGCTTCGGCCCGTCTCACGCCCGCTTCGCTGAGCGGCGGGTTATTGTCGGAAGCTTGGGCTTTCTCGGCATGGCGCACGAGGTACACGACAGTCGGAGGCGCATGTCCCGCGTCGCGACACGCCAGTGGCGCGAGTGCGAAAAAGCTCAGGACGAATGCCGCAAGCAGCGTCGAACGTTGGCTGTTAATCATGACGTAATGTTGCCTCAGCGGGTCTTGACTACATCGCGCCATGCCGCATGTTCCCTGCTGAGCATGGATGGGGATGCAGCAGAGCAGCGTGCGAAGGCACGCCAGTTTGAGTTTTAGAAGAGTTAGAACTTACGCAGTGGAAATAAACCCCGGTTGAAAACACAGGACTGAACTGAAATACGACTTTCCGTAAGTTGTTGATTCTTCGTTCAACTGCGTAAGTCCTATGGGAATTAGATATGATGACAAAAATAGAAGTTTCATGTTCGCAACTCACACTAGAGGAGAGGGATTTGTCAGCGCTCATGCGCCTTATCGCTCGTCACCCGAAGCCTCAGCATCGAGCAGCCGCCGCGCCATCCCGAGCGCCATCATGTACCGCCCCGTCCCGCCCGCGTCACACGCTTCCACTAGTTCCGCGAGCGCCCCTCGCAGTTCCTCGAAGGTAGCCGTTAGCTTGCTGCGTTCTGCCTCCAGCTCTCTCACTTGTTCTGCCAGGACATCAATCGTGACCGGGCGCTTGCGCCCCTTGCGCTCTGCTGCTTGACCTGTTCCGTTCACGCTGCCTTCGTCTCCCTTGAAGGCAAGCGCATCCGCAGCCCGATGCGCGACTCGAGCGCTCGCCAGCTCTCTTTTTGCATCTGTTTGACTATCTCGCCGCGCCCGACCATCACCATCTGCACGGCCAAGTCGTTCGCGACCACGATTGTGCTCAAACTGTGCAACACCCGCATCGTGTTGAGCCTCAGATGGTGCGCGTCATCAATCAACAGCAGCGCCCGCTTGTCAGCCGCATACTGGCGACCACAGTACGCCTCAAAGTCTTGAAAGAGATGGTAGTATCTTGAGCGCTGGGCCTTGAGTCCGACCGAGGCGGCGATGTGGCGCATCAACGCCGTGTCGGTGCCCCGCTCCGGCACCGTGACGCGTGAAGGCATGTAGTCGCGTCTCTTTTGATAGCGGCGATGCAGATCGCGGATGACTGAAGCTCTCACCGCTTCATCATCTTCGAGGATGAGGACGTGTGCGCGAGCGAGGAGCGTCCACTCGAGACGCTGTTGCCACTCGTCATTGTGTGTTGAGGTGCTCACGGTGAATTCATTGTACTCCGGAAGGACTCTCCGCGGACATCTATAATGCCGTTTCATGGGAGAGGATCTATTCATCACTTCGACCACAGCCGTGTACTCTCGGTGACTTCGTGCCTGGCTCTTGGCGACTCCATCTCTCAGGGATTTTCGGTTCGAGGTCACCAATGATCAGCAACTCATCCAGCGAAGCTGGCGTATCTCATCGGATCGTAGTCCGCCGAACAACCACACGATTGCCACTGCGCGCAACATCTGGAGCGGATACTATGACTGGCCTTTTATCCTCTGACACCACGGCGTTGATGTCGGCAGGTCTTCAGCTGTTAAGTTGAGTCCTGCCCAGACCAGTTTCGCCCAGATGTCATCAGCAATCACGCGCAGGTCCGATCCGATCTGCGCTTTGATCGAGCGCGGCGGTGGACATGCGTGCGCGATAGGATGGGCGAAAGACCACCGCCACTGATTTCTCCATTGATGACGATCTCCCCAGGTGTGGCTGGAGCGCGACCAGCTACAACAGCGTCAAGTGTTATCGACGCAACATTGTATGACATATAAGACGCATGATATAGTAGGGTTTTATTAGCGAATGGAGGCCGATTATGTGTGGACGCTTTACGCAGAGCTCATCACTTGATGAGATTGCTGCCGCGCTTGAAGTGGCAAAGATGGTGGCGGACAAGAGTCGCCCGCGGTACAACATCGCACCCACGCAGGACGTGGCGGCGGTGCGTGAGACATCCGGCGAGCGCGAGATGCGGGTGCTGAAGTGGGGATTAGTACCGGCATGGGCCAAGGACGTTGAGATCGGTAGTCGGTTAATCAACGCGCGCGCGGAAACCGTCACCGAGAAGCCCAGCTTCCGCGAGGCCTTCAAGCGCCGGCGATGTCTGATTCCGAGTGATGGTTTTTATGAATGGAAGCGCGAAGGCACGCGCAAGCAGCCCTACTACTTCCAGATGAAGGATGAACGCCCTTTCGCGTTTGCCGGATTGTGGGAGCGGTGGGAGGGAAAGGGGCAGATGGTCATCGAGTCATGCACGATCCTGACGACCGCAGCCAACGAGGTGCTGGCGCCGGTGCATGACCGGATGCCAGTGATCATCGCCCCTGAGAATTACGAGCCATGGCTCGACATGCGCCAGAGCGCCACAGATCAGTTGTTGCCACTGCTGCGTCCGTACCCAGCCGCGGAGATGACATCGTTTCCGGTGAGTGTGGCGGTCAACAATCCGCGATCAGAAGGCGCAGAGTTGATTGCGCCCTTCATCAACTCACAATGAACACCCGCGATCACCGAACGTCGAGCGGCGCAGACGAACAACGTGAGGACTCGGGGACGGAGCAGCAGCGACGCCGTGGCCTGCACCTTGTTCCTGCAGCGCCCTCACCCGTCACGAGGACATCAGCCGACGAGGAGTTGCAAGAGTTGCTCAAAGAGTTTAAGCGTCGGGCGGGAAGTAGGAAGAAGTCTGGAGACGACCCGCCGCCAGCAGCATGAGCAAGAGGCGGTATCGATCGGTCGTGGATGATTTATCACCACAGAAGTTCTGCATCGTCTCGGCTTGCCCGGTGTGCGTTAGTGGCGCGGAAATCGAAGTCGTGCATTGCAACGGCAGGCTGATCAGCGCATCGAAGTGGCGGGCGAGCGCGTCCAAGAGCGAACGCTGTCCACGACGGTCGAACAGGTAAACGTGGAGCGGCGCGTCAGCTGAGTCGGCGACGCGCTTGACGTCGGGGAGCAGCTTTTGCAGCCACCCGATGAGCAGGCGTTGTTCGCTTTCGAGGTCGGGCACGACGTCCGCCATCTCGATGGCGTTGACGACCCCGCGCGGACCCACGACGCTCGCCGCCAGCATGTACAGGCGGTCCTGGATGTGGTCGCGCTGCGCGTCAACGAAGACTTTGACGAGATCGGGGTAACTGTTGGTGTCGGGGAGCGAACCCCAATGAGAGCCGTAGAGCGTGCGTCGGTGCTCAATTCCTGTGTCCCTTAGTGCGAGGGCCGCGCGGGCGCGCTGTGCGAGAGTGGGAAGGCGTGCGCCGAGCGCCCAATGTTCACTGATGCGAGCTACTTCCGCATCACAACCCGGCGCGGTTTCGACGCCGCGCGCGGTGTAAGTGATCAACCTGGATAAGTCGCTGACTTTATTGATGCCCTCTGCAT
>JACDEG010000399.1 GCA_013816505.1 Pyrinomonadaceae bacterium
TCACACACACGGCGCGCTTAACCTCGCGCGCATCTCTTGACTCGTTGATGATCTCGTCTAAACTTCTCATTGATAGCCCTTTCTTATCAGGCTATCATCTTACACGTCTGATTTAGAGTTCCTATACTGCTGCCCGTTCGACCCGGCTGACGTGGATCAGGCTGTGCTCAATGACTTCCGCCAAGTGTTCTTGCAGGAAGCGCACTACAAGCACAGCGATCAAGAGATGCTCCATCAAGCCGGCGCGCTCATCAGGGTCAAGTCCGAATACGCATTCACCAACGCCGGCTTTATGTTCTTCGCCGCGAATCCGCAGAGACTCCTATCTTGGGCATTCCTGCGCCTTCTACGCTTTGAAGCAAACAGCGACCAAGAAGACGAGCGCGGGCTATCCACGTTTGAGAAAAAGTTTACGGGACCGCTCATCAAACAGATTCGCGCCGTCAGGGTGTTCTTCAAAGAAACCGGCTTCTTCAAGGTTTACCCGAGGAGGAACCCTGAAGGCGGGTTTATAGACGAGCCGGAGTACCCGTTTATCGCCGTGGACGAGGCGATAGTCAACGCGGTGGCTCACCGGGATTACGCGATGAGTATCCCCGTCGAATGCATGTCATACAAGGACGCATTGCTCGTCCGCAATGCCGGCAGAGTTCAGCAGCGCGATCACGATCTGCCCGAACAGTTCTCACTGGACAACACCAAACTTGATTCGTCTCCCCGGAACCCGAAGCTGATCGAGTGGCTCAAGCTAATGAAGGACGAGCAAGGTCTCGCCTTCGTGAGGGCGTTGAGGGAGGGAACCGAGAGGATGCGGCGTGAGATGGCGAGTCTGAGTTTGCCCGCGCCCGTGTACAGAATCTCGAACGCTCAAACGACCGTCACGCTATTCAATCGGGCGACCGAGCGGGAAGCCGTGTTCCACTCGCAGTATGGTGAACAGCCGACGGAGTTTGCGAACTTGTACCCTCTCATTCTGGAGAACGCGGGGAGCACTTTGGATGCAGGCACGCGCCCCGATGACGTGCAGCGTGAACTGACGCGCTCGCTGAAGGACTCGCTCGAAGCTAAGGGGTGGTACATAGACGGCTTCAAGTTCGGCAGGATCACGGCTCATCGGCGGGGACGTAGCATCACGCTGCCTGCCGGCGTCGATGGCGTGGTGCGCTTCTATCATTCCTACTCGTTCCAAATTCGTCACTACTTGGGTCGCAACTACCTGTGCATAGATTACGGCTTAGAAGTCAAAAGCGTTCAAAACTTGCAGGCTCTACTGAAGCATCTGTATGTCTCCGACGTGATCGGCAAGGTTGCCACGGTCAACTGGAAGGGCTGGCAGTCCGGGAAAATTCTCGCGGCGGATGAAGAGTGGACTCGCGTGTACCTCTTCGACTACAAACAGGAAGTACGAATAGATAGCGACAAGGTTATTCCGCGCCTTCCGAAGTCGTCCATCGAATTGCTGCTGAGTAAACAACGGGTGAAGTTCGATTTCAATCAAGCGATCAAACAACATAGCTTGGCTGCCGAGCGCAACGCCGCCCGGACGCGCTTCGAGAAGACGCAGGCGGTAGCAGACGAGTTGGCTCAGACGATCTTCCCGCTGGTCTTTAGCGGTCTGCGGACGATCTTGCGCACGACTCCGACTCCGCTATTACATTACAGCGATAATCCGAAAGCCTTGAAGGTGAATAGCCTACGAGAACCGAGCGTTGAGTTCGGGAACAATCAGGCTAACGCAGACATTCGTGAAGGTATTACGAAGTACGGGTCTTACGGCAGCAAGGAGAAGGTCATCGAAATCGTACCCTTATGCACCCCTGAGCTGCGAGACGGTATGGCAGCACTGATCGAGCGGTTGAAAGCCGGTAAATACAAGTACAGGGGTTCCGAGCGCACGTTTCATACGCGGTTCACCTACAACTCGGTCATCACAACTTCTTCGTTGAACACCACCCTTAGTGAGTGCGAAAGGCTGCTTAAAGAGCACCGAGAGTGGATCGGCGACGAACAGTTGTCGCGCCTGTTTCTTATCCACGTTCCCGAGCATGGCTACGCACTGGACGATGAGAGTTCCCCTTACTACTCGATCAAAAGGTTTCTGCTGGAGCGCGGTGTACCGTGCCAGATGGTTGACACGCCGACCATCCGTGACCCGGACTGGAAAGACCTCAATCTGGCATTGAACATCGTCGCGAAGTGTGGGGTGACGCCGTGGGTTCTGCCCGACGCCATCCCAGACGCCGACTTTTTCATCGGACTGTCGTACACGAAAAACGTCCGCCGGGGTCCAGAACGGCTGATGGGCTACGCGAACGTGTTCAGCAAATTCGGTAAGTGGGTTTTCTATTCCGGGAACACGAACACGTTCTCGTATGAGGAGCGAACCAAATACTTCCAAACGCTAGTTCGGCAAACCTTAGAACGCCTCACCTTGACCGAGACGCCTAACATCTACTTCCACTACTCGGAGAAGTTTTCGCGGGATGATCGCGCGGCGATTTTGGAAGCCGCACGTAGCGTGCGTCCGCAGGGAACTTACTCGTTCGTTTGGATCAACACGCATCACAACGTCAGACTCTACGACAGCCGCGTAGAAACCGACGGCAGCTTGAGCCGGGGCAGCTTCGTCATCACGTCGCCGAATCAGTTGTACCTATCCACGACCGGGTACAACCCTTACCGCAAGGCGCTCGGCACTCCGCAGATGCTTGAGTTGAACGTGTGGGTTGATCGTCCAGAAGGTTTTTCTCCCGCGCCGCCCGACTTGCGATCCATCGCGGTGCAGATTCTGAGCTTGACGAAGCTCAACTGGGCTTCAACAGACTCGCTGTGCGGTGAACCGATCACAACCAAATACGCTGGGGACATAGCTTACTTAACGTCCGCTTTCCTGCGACAAGAATCTACGTTCCGCCTTCATGAAGTCCTAGAGCAGACACCTTGGTTTATCTAAATGGTTTTCAACAGAAGAAAGTTTGAAGAGATTATCGAGAGAGGAGACTTTCGTAGTTTCATCGGCGAGATCGAATGCGAATGGTTCGATTGTAAAAGGCAGCCTTACCAACTCGACTCGGAAAAGGATAAGCGTGAACTGGCGAAGGATGTGTCATCTTTCGCCAACACTTTGGGCGGGTACATCCTGATCGGAGTCGAAACGACAAAGAGTCAGGATCATTTCAGGGATGAGGTCACAAACTTAAAACCTTTCAACCAGAATTTGGTGGATGCCGAGCAGTATTACAAGCTGTTACAGCAGTGGGTGTACCCGGAAGTCGAGGGCGTGGGAATTAGTTGGATTGCTTCATCGGACGATGATTCCAAAGGCATTGTGGTCATTAAGATTCCCGAACAGAAAGATGCAGTCAAACCGTTCCTGATCAAAAACTTCATAGATGACGGCGGCAAGAAGGTCGAGATTATATTCGGTTACGCGGAGAGGCGGCGCGATAACAGTCAGCCGTTCTCCGTCATCGACCTCCAGAAAGCACTGCGTTCAGGATTGTCTTACGACAATCAGTTGAGCGGACGGCTCGATGGTCTGGAAGCCTTATTACAGCAGGTCATTAGCGGGTCGGCTTCAACTGAAGCAGGGAGCATCACCGCTGAGACTGTAACCGCGCGAATCGGAGACGCACTACGACACGCGAATCTGGAAGATAAAGAATCGCTGAGTTTAGCAGCCTACCCAAAGCAGCCCGGCGAACTCCAAACGATATTCATCAGCACGGAAGAGAGCATCCGCAGGCGGCTGGAGCGACCGCCCGATCTGCGGTACGGCGGTTGGACCCTTGAAACACACGAGCGCGCTGAGATCGTGCGCGGAGAGATGATCAGAGCCGCTAACCCGGGCTATAAGATTTTAGATTTGTACCGCGACGGCACTTTCATCTTCGCCGGGTTTACCGGCAGCACATTCCTCGGTTGGGGGTCTGACGCTGGCAAGATCAACCCGGTCGCGTTAGTCGAGATTGTGTATAACTTCGCCCGCTTCTACGGGTTCGTCTTGCAGGACTTCAAGGAAACGCCTGCGCGGTTCTCCGTCAAAATCGGCTTGAGAAATATGCATCGCGACGGCACCCGGAGCCACCTCGCTCCCGGTGCTTCAGGTTCACTCGCTCAGATGGGACTTCGCGGGGTGAGCTATGCGCCCGGCAATGAGATGGATGTGGTCGTAAGTTTCGACGCCAAAGATGTTAACCCCGGCGTGATGGCGTTTGAAATCTTGAAGGAAGTCTACCTGTGGTTCGGTATAGAGCAAGACAAGATACCCTATACCACAACCGAAGAAGGAGTTACTGCCGTTGACCCCGAAATGCTTACCAATCTGTAGTCAACTTCCTCGACTTATACAGTGGCGGAGTAGATCAGCGTCGTGATTGACGCCGGATGGGTCGTCGGGTGACAGTGAACAAAGTGTCAAAACCTCGTCGGAGGAAAACCCAAGCAAGCCTGAGCGACGCCGATGCAGAGCAGACGGCGGAGCGGAACCTCTCCGTCAGGGACCAGAAGATTCTGTGTCTGCGCTCTGGCGGAATCTGTGCGTTCTCCGGCTGCGGCAAGCATCTCATCGAAGAGGGAACAAAGGACGACAGCCCCGTCATACTCGGCGAGTTCGCGCACATCGTCGGTCACAGCCGGCAGGGTCCGCGTGGCGATTTCGAGTTGAGCGCCGGGGAGCGAAACAAGCACGACAACTTCATCCTTCTGTGCCTCGAACACCACCACATCGTCGATTCCCAGCCGCGCACGTACAGTGTTCAAGTTCTGCGACAGATGAAATACGATCACGAGGAGCGGATCAGCCGCGCCGTGACCATAGCCGCCGTAGTGCCCGCGCCCATCAGAGAACTCAAACTTGAAATCGTTCATAGTACGCTGCTCGTTGTCACGCACGTCCCGCAAGTCGTCTTCGTCGCCCCGACTAAGTATTTGGATAACGAGGAAGGCGAAATTAAGAAGCGCATTATCTACCCGCAGGACAAGGACCAACTGGTGCCGTTCTTTCTCGCCGACGGCGGGAGGCTGCACACCTTCCATGACCTCAGAGAGCTGGATAACCCGTTCGCCGAGGTGATCGACTTCGGGCAGATCGAGCCGAAGCGCGCGGCGATGATGTGGAAAGACAACGAGGGCTGGCGGCGCTATATAAGACTGCTCAACCGCTCCTTGTACAAATTTGCGGGTCGTAAAGGCGTGCGCTACGACCCCGACCACAGGCGCTTCTACTTCACAACCGAGGAGGGGAAGGAACGGACGGTCAAGTACCGTCCTCTCAACGCGCGACGGACGACGCGAAGCGTCGTGTGGCAACCGATCACGAAAGCCACGGGCGAGCGTAAGAGGTTCTGGTATCACCTCGCCGCAGGTCTCAGGTTCGAGCAGTTCGGCGAACGTCAGTGGTGTTTCGTGATCCGCCCCGAAAGACATTTGACGACAGACGGCGTGACGCCACTCGAATCGGAGAAGATCGGACCGAAGGTCACACGCCTGAAAGCGCGCATGTACAACGAGGGCTATCTGACGGAAGTAAATTTTTGGCGCGACTACCTGTCAGGCGGACAGCCGCGCTTCCGCTTGAACTTCGGCAAGCAATCAATCTCAATAGACACACGGCTCGTGACCTTCGATGTCATCTCGCCCGGCGTACCGGACGATGACAAGAATTTCAAGAATCAGGTTTACGAAGACGATCTGTTCACGCTCTCGGAGCACCAGAGCGCGGTTGCGGGCGAAGAATTCGATTGGGAGGAGGCGGAGGGTGAAGCCGATGACGAAGCAGCGTTCTGAAAACATCGCGCCGCTCGAACTTACGCCGGCGCACACCGCGACCGAGTGGTTCGACGAGCCGAACCTCGTCTTCGCCGACGGCAACGAGCATCCCGATCCGAAAGTCGGCATCCCGCTCTACGGTCCGCGTTCTTTC
>JACDEG010000032.1 GCA_013816505.1 Pyrinomonadaceae bacterium
CACCGAGGCCGAGCGTCTGGGCGAAGATTTTGAAATCACAGAGCATGCCCGCCGCGCCGCCGAAGAAGCGGCCCGCGCCGCCCGCGAGGCAGGCGACAGTCTTCGCGAGGCCGGAGAAAGCTTCCGCGAAGCGAGCGAAAACATCCGCGCCGCTGGGAAGACGGCCGGCGGTAAAGCCAAAGAAAAGGCGGGCGAGGTCTTTGACGAAGCGCGCAATTACTACGACCGTGCCGCGCAGTTCTACGACTTCGGGGCGCGCGCGACCCGCGTCACTTCGGCGACCACCACCGGCCTCTTCAAAACCTATCAGTGGGCGCGCAGTAATCCGGGACGTGCGGTGACGGTGTCGCTTTCGCTGGTCGCTGGCGTGCGCCTCGGCGCGGCGTTCCCGGCACTGGATGGGGTGCTGCTCGGCGCGCACCCGCACTGGTTCACGCACTCGGCGCTGCCAGTCTGGGCGCTCAGGCGCGCCGGTAAAAAGTTCGACAGTTACCTGCGCGAGTGTGAACAGTTGATTCACAACGGTGAACTAGCTGAGGCCGAGCGGAATCGTGTCGAGTTTGAGCGCCAGATTGTACGCTACGTCGGTGCGCCGCTACTCGGTGCGTTCAGTTGCGCGGCGGGTGTCGCGATGTGGGCGCAAATCTTTCAGCCCGGTCGCATCACCGGCGCACCGATCAGTTGGCTGCTCGGCGGCAACCCTTTTCTCGACGGCGTGTGGTTGTTCGCCAACGGCGTCATCTGCTTTCAACAGGGCTACAAATTTTTCATGATCGCGCTCAAAGACCAGCGGGATGTCGAGCGTATCGTCCGCGAAGTTAAGGGCCTGCTTCCCGCCGCCGCCTCAGCCTAAATGAAACCAGCCTGTGAAGCTGGCCTGTAAATCACAAAGCGGCGACCGTACATGACGAGGTCGCCGCTTTTCGTTGGCTGGCCCTCATCCAAGATACCTGACGCCGGTGACGCGGAAAGCGCATGCATGTCGCGAGACGTGTGCTCTCGTCAACCCTGTGTCCGTTTCATTCGGCGCCCGCCGCCGCTCTGGAACGAATCACGCGCAATTTAAGAAGGATTTAGTCCGCCAGTAACAGAGAGTTAGCCTCCGTCGTGCCTTATCAGTTGGCGCGATGTGTTACGAATCGCCCCGGCCAGCTGCCCGCCGTTGATCGAGCACCGAGATGATTGAATCACGAAGCCGTCGAGTTTCTGGTGTGACGCCCCGATCCCAACCACAGAGGGGCTGATGCCGGGCTGAATGTGCCGCGCGCCTCGACGGTTTTCGTCACTTGACGAACGAACATCGACGGACCCCCCGGCGTCCGGTGACGCCGCACCGCGCGGATAGGTGTTAGCTGCGTGTGAATCAAGCAAGAGGAGATAATTATGAGAGACGCCCCGCCCGTTAACCTGATCCCTTTCGGGCTGCTGGAATTGGATGCAACCGGAACGGTGCTGCTGTACGAGCCAGTCAAAGAGTGGAAGTCGAATCTCACACCGAAGAGCGTCACCGGGCTGAATTTCTTTACCGAGATCGTCCCGTTCTCGCAGGTCAGGGAACTGCAATATCGCTTCGATACATTCATCAGCAACGGCGTCGCGGAAGAGCGCTTCACGCTGTCGCTGCCTTACAATCACGGTCAGGTGCGCGTCCGCTTTCTCCTCGCACGCCTCAGCAAACAGGCGCGCAGGGGGCTGGAACGGATGGCGATTGTCCAAATCGCGCCGGAGAATTAGCGACTGGTCGAGGCTGTACTGTGGTGAGCGTGTCTGTCGGGTGAGCACGGACGGCGGATGAACGGTCAGAAAAAATTCCTCGCCTCTTTCAATCAACGCCGGGTCAATCGGTAATCTCGCCGGTTGATCCGGCGTTTTGGTCTTCGCGAAAGCTTCTCTAATTCCTCGCCGCTCCGCTTGCCACAAAGGTCTGCGTCCGGGTTGCGGCGGAACGCACGTACCCGCCGCAGCTTTGTCGTAAACAAAGGGCTTCGGCGGTGGTGACTGAAGTAATCTCAGATGACAGTCTTGTTATGTGAGGGTGAGCGGGAACGGCACGAACGAGAGAAGAAAGACGGCGAGCGTGAGGAGGGCGACGAGCAGACGCCCGCGCCCGAGTCGGTCGCTTTCATCATCAGCCTGCGGGTGGCGCACGCGCAGCATAATCAACAACAGTAGCGCGTAGACGAAGCCGCTCGGCGCGCCGTGCCAGATGAGGCCGAGCGGGGCGAGCGTCGCCATCACAACGAAGGCGACGCGGCCCACGCGGCGGTGTGAGCGCGTGCCGCAGAGGGCGTAGATGGCGTGACCGCCATCGAGCTGTCCGACCGGCATCAGATTCAGGCTCGTCACCAACAAGCCGATCCACGCCGCGAAATACAACGAGTTAGGCGCGACGTTGCTCAGGTCCGTGATGCCGAGCGCGGCGGCGATCAGGCGCAGTAGCGGCGGGTCGTTGAAAATTATCACGCCCTCGGTTGGGAGCGGGGAGGCGTGTGATTGCGCTGTCAACATTGCGACCAGCGCGATTGGCAGGATGACGGCGAAGCCCGCGAGCGGCCCCGCGATGCCGATGTCGAACAGCGCGCGGCGCGACGGGATCGGCGACCTGATTCTGATAAACGCGCCGAACGTGCCGGCAAGGAAAAAAGGCGGTGCCGGGATAAAAAAGGGCAACGTGGCGTTGACGCCGTAGTAACGACACGCGAGGTAATGGCCGGCTTCGTGCGCGACGAGAATCGCGAGTAGCGCAGCGGCGAACGTCGCGCCCCGCATAAGCAATATCGGGTTGGCTACGGCGTGCGCGGCGACCGCAGCCAGCGCGTGGTAGTAGTAAGCGGGGACGAGCAGTAGGTAGTCGAACCACCATGCCGGGGCCGCCCACGCCGGTTCGGGAACCTCTCCGAGATCGACGGCAAGCAGCACCCCTGCCGTCGTCGTCGTCAGCGCCGTCAACAGAAACAGCGCGGCGTGCCGCACCCACTCACGAACCGTCGGCCCGCCCGCCGCCGCCCGGCCCGGCGCCAAGTTGTTTCGTTCGACACTGAGCGGGGATACTGCGCGAATTGATTCAGACATATAGCGTGGGGATTAGATGCTCAAGGTCGGGGGGCAGTTACTATGATTTTCGGCAGATGGGTGGTAAGCAGCTAGGCGGGTTCAACGGCCCGCGTTCATCGCAGGAGACGGTCCACACGCGCGAACTCATCGGCGCGCGGGCCGCGTAATGCTTGAGCGGGCTTCCGAAGCTTAACATCCTGACTCTGAATCTTTAGTAAGTAGAGCCGGGTACGAGCGGCGCCACCACGTCGTGCGGCAGCACATCGTCGACGTGCTCGTCTTCGGCGACGAAGCCGTGTGCCTGAAGCTCTTTGCCGGGTTTGAAGCGGATCGTTTTGCCGGACGGGATAGCGACCTCTTCGCCGGTGCGCGGGTTGCGCCCGACGCCACGTTTGCGCGGCTTGACGACGAAGACGCCGAAGCCGCGCAACTCGATGCGCTCGCCGCGCGCGAGTGCCTCTTTCATTGAGTGGAAGAGCGCGTCCACGGCCTGTTCGGCTTTCATCTTGGGCACGCCGGTGCGATCTGCCACACGGTTAACGATGTCGAGTTTAATCACGCTGCTTTAGCCTCCGTTTCCACCGCCCATGGCTTCGTCGAGGTGGATTCACAAGTAAGAATGGGGTGGCTGAACGTGGCGATAATAGAGAGGCACGGCGAACGCTGTCAAGCAAGTGGCCGGCGCGCCGTCCTCCGCCAGGCAGTCGCGTTGACAAAGCGGGCGCGGCGCGGCTAACCTCGAAACGATGATATTTAATATGCGTCAGGCCGGCCCGCGAGACGCCCGCCGCACGCCCGCGAGACCGCTAAAATATGTTCAAGCGTAAGAGCGACCGCGCGCCGCAGTTCGGCGGCGTCGACGTTGACGACGACCGCGACATCGAAATTCTCCGCCCCGAGGTCGAGTCGCGCCGGCACTTCTGGGCGGAGACGCGACTGCTTGTGCGTGACCTCATCTTCGCACTGTTAATCGCCGCGTTGGTCGTCGTCTTTGTGGTGCAGCCGGTGAAGGTCGAGGGCACCTCGATGCTGCCGCGGCTGCACGATGGCGAAAGAATTTTCGTCAACAAGCTGATCTACTACGGCCTGCCGGAGATTGAGCGTGGCGACATCGTCGTGTTCTGGTACCCCAACGATCCGTCAAAGAGTTATATCAAGCGCGTCATCGGCATGCCCGGCGAGACGGTTGAGGTGCGCGACGACCGCATCCTGATTGATGGGCGGGAACTGGTCGAGCCGTACCTCGACCCGCGCCGCAACGTGTCGCCGAGGACGCGGGCGCCGATCTACATCAAACCGCACTACTTCTTTGTGATGGGCGATAACCGCGACAATTCGAGTGACTCGCGCGAGTGGGGGCTGGTTCCTGAAAAATACATCTACGGCAAGGCGCTGTTCCGCTACTGGCCGTTTACCGAAGCCAGCCCGATCCGACACGAGACGGAATACCCGGACCTGCCGCGCCGGGACGCTAACACCGCGCCGCCGTCTGACGAGGATGAAGAGGAGATTGAGCCGTGACGCGCGCGGCTCGCGCCACGAAGCGGTCAGTGCAAAGTGTATCCGCCGGGAACGATGTTAAAGACGAATGGATGACTTGTTGCGACCACTGTTGATGATGTTCTACGCCCCGGGGCGCGGGATGAGCGAGGTGCGTGATCGCGCGGCGCTCGGCCGTGCGGCACTGCTCGCGCTGACGGCGCAGGCGGCGCACGTGCTGTACATGCAATGGCCGCAGGTCTCGGCCTCGCTGTCAGGGCGGAGTGTGTTCTCTGTGTTCGGCGCGGCGATTAGCGCGGCGAGCGCGCTGATGCCGGTCGCGTTGGTCTTCGTGCCGCTGGTGATTCTCGCCGCCAATCTGTTCGAGCGGCGCGCGAGCTTTGGACTCGCGCTGAAACAAGAGTACGCGAGCGTTGCGTCCGTCGTGTTCTACGCCTGGGCGGCAGCGTGCCTGGTCGCCATCCCGCTGGCAGTCATCGTCAGGGCGACCGGGTTTGAGGCCGACGCGATGGAGTCGATGCGCGCGGCGCAGGGCATTACGGCCGCGCGGGCGGCAACTCCCGAAGACCTACCGCTGATGTGGGCAGCCTTGTTGAAGGGCTTGGGGATGCTCGCCGTCTCGCCGTTCTTTCTGTTTACGTTGTGGGCTGTGGTCGGGGTGCGGCAGGTGTTCCGCTTCTCGTGGCTGCGCGCAATCATCATCGTGTCCGCGAGCGGTTTCGTCAGCCTCCCGCTGGCGGGGCTGCTGTTGGTTGTCTTCGGGCCATTGCTCTCGTCGCCATTCATCCTGCTGATGCTCTTCCTGATCTTCCGCGGCTACGTGACGGAAGCCGCCCGCGCGCAACGCGCCCGCGCCTCGTTCAAGCAGAACCTCGAAGCTGCGACGCTCAACCCGGCGGACGCTTCAGCGCACTTCAACCTCGGCCTCATCCACCTCCAGCGCAAAGAACTCGACGAAGCGCGCCGCCGCTTCGAGCGGGCCATCGAGGTCGACGCCGAAGAAGTGGACGCGCACTATCAACTCGGTCGCATCGCGCATATGGAGAACCGACTCTCCGATGCGGTGCGGCACTTTGAACAGGTCGTCGCGCGCGATCCGGCGCATGCACAGCACGAGGTCTGGCGCGAGATCGGCGCGACCTATCTTGCCGCCGGACAGTCCGCCGACGCGCACGACGCGCTCGAACGTTTCCTTGAGCACCGCCAGACCGACCCCGAAGCGTTGTACCTGGCGGGCCGCGCGCTCGCCGGGATGGGGCGTGTGAGAGAAGCCGCCCAGTCGATGCAGGCCTGCATCGAAGCCGTCAAGACCGCACCGGCCTACAAGTACCGCGCCGATAAGCGCTGGCTCAACGAAGCGCAGCAGTTCCTGCGCTCGCAAGCTTGAGGGCCACGCCGGGTCTTCAAACCTTCTATCCTTAACCGAAATCAATGACGCTGATTAATAGAAAACCTGCCCTGCTCGTGCTCGAAGATGGTCGGAGCTTCCGTGGCCGCGCGTGGGGCGCGGCGGGCGAGGCGTGCGGCGAGATGGTTTTTAACACTTCCATGTCCGGCTATCAGGAGGTGCTGACCGACCCTTCCTACGCCGGACAGATCGTGTGCATGACCTATCCGCTGATCGGAAATTACGGCGTCAATCGCGCCGACGAAGAATCGTCGCGCCCGTGGGTCGAGGGCTTCGTCGTGCGCGAGGCGAGCCGCACCGCGTCGAACTGGCGCTCCGAAGAAACGCTCGACGCTTACCTGAAGCGCTGGAACGTCGTCGCCATCGACCACATCGACACGCGCGCACTGGTGCGTCACATCCGCGATAAAGGAGCGATGCGAGCGTGTCTGTCGAGCGTCGACCTCAAAGAGGCGAGCGTGCTCGAAAAAGCGCGCCGCTCTGATGTGATGAATGGGAGGGAATTGGCGAGCGTAGTGACGACACCGCGCGCTTATGAAGTGCCGTCCGAAGTTGCAGAGCGGTTTCACATCGTCTGCTACGACTTCGGGGTGAAGCGGAACTCACTGCACGAATTGGCTAAGCTTGGCTGCCGCGTGACGGTCGTGCCCGCCGCGATGCCGGCGGAGGAAGTGTTAGCGCTTCAGCCGGACGGCGTCTACTTATCGAACGGGCCGGGCGACCCGGCAGCGATGACCCGCGTCGTTGAAGAGATTCGCCGCGTCGTCGAATCGGGTGTGCCGACATTCGGCATCTGTTTCGGCCATCAATTGCTGGGGCGCGCCTTCGGCGGCACGACCTACAAACTGCGCTTCGGCCATCGCGGCGGCAACCAGCCGGTGATGGACAAAGCGACCAGCAAGGTCGAGATCACTTCGCACAACCACGGCTTCGCGGTCGATGCCGACAGTCTGCCGGCGGAAGTCGAAGTAACCCACGTCAACCTCAACGATCAGTGCGTCGAGGGCTTGCGCCATCAACGCCTGCCGGTCTTTTCGGTGCAGTACCACCCGGAGGCCGCGCCGGGGCCGCACGACGCCGCGCACCACTTCCAACGCTTCATCGAGTTGATGGAGCGCGCCGCGCAAACATCCTGACAGCTGCCTCGGCTCCGGGCAGACAGTCGCTCCCTTTTGAATCCTGAGCTGCTTCAAGTCCAACTCATCCGCCCGCGCAATTGAGTGACGTGCGCGGTGTGATGCCGCCCGTGCCAGACGTAGAGCGCGAGCGTCCTGTCGAGCGTCATGACGCCCTGCTCAGGGTGTCGGAAGGTGCGCGCAAAGTCCTCTGGCTGAAGCGACCGGAGTAACATTACCCACCGCTGATGCAGCACGTCGAGCATCGTCAGAGATACATCCAGCGGCCCGGTGCGCGCGTCCGCAAGTTCGGCCCACGCAGTTTCGTCGTAAGCTTTGATGGTCGGTTCATCTTCGGTCAACGCCAGCCTGAATCGTAGTTGGCTATTGAGGTGACTGTCGGCGACGTGATGCACCACCTGTCTGACCGTCCATCCACCGGGGCGGTACGGCGTCTCGATCTGTTCCGGCGTCAAACCATCGACCGCGGCCCGAAGCTTGGCCGGGGCGTCGGCAATCTCTTTGATGAAACGCTGCCGCTGCTCGTCGCTGCTCTGACCGTCGAATATAAACCGCCCGATTGGGTAGCGTAGGTCTTCCATTTCCTGACTCCTATTCGGTTAAGAGATATGCTTCCTTGAACGACCTGTATTCTGCGTCATACCGCTTGCACCTGGCCTGACTATGGGATGAATAGTTCATTCAACAAACTACTGACATCCTTCTTCGATTTCGGGAATACTGCGCGACCTCCCGTCTCCTTCGTAATCTTTTCAAGAAAACCTATTGCCCTTTCTCTCTTGGACCTGTGAAACAATGTCTCCTCGTAGTTATTCAACTCTTTGATCAGCCCAACAGCATAAACCTTAATGCCACTCTCCTTTAATGTTTTTATGAGTTGTTTCTCCTTATATTGTGCTCGCTGTGTCTTCGCCATCCGTGATTAAGAATATGATCTTGTCTCCGAAAGTAGCTTTATCAAGATTCGCTTTTGTACTAACTTGTTCCGCAACCGAATTAATGGCATCCATGAGAGTGGTTCGCCCAGGCACGACAAAAAGACTATCAATGTATCTTTCAAAGAGATTCTTATCCTGACTCCATTCAGTACCAGAAGTGGCAATTGCTAGCGGCGTTCGTTCATCTCCTTGAGTCTTGAAGTTGCATAAAGAGATAGGGCCTCGTTGATGGGCCAGTTCCACAATCTCCTTACTAATCATTGAGACTTCAGAGAACTGCGTTCTTAATGAACCTGTGTTATCGATGAGAATGCCATAAGCTACTTTTCTCTCGTTTTGAGCAAATGCTATATGGAATAGTACGAGTGTCAGCAGCAAGGTTGATGGAAGATTAAACAGGATTCTTTTTAGCATTAAGTATTCTCCTATTTCTATATTCATCAAGCGTCGGTCGGTGCAGGCTGCGTGGAGGGGGCGGTCGTCGGGGCGTTCTGGACGGGCACCGGCGCTGGGGCTCGGTTCTCAGTCGCGGGCGGCGCGGTGACGGCCTGTTCCGCCGGCTTGAGCAGATCGGCGACGATGCCGCTGCTGCCGCGGTGTTCGAGCCAGTGGCGGTAGGTCACGGTTATAATCGCGACCGCCGGAATCGCGAGGAAGATGCCGGCCAGCCCCGCCAACTCCTCGCCGCAGAGAATCGCCAGCACCACCGCCAGCGGGTGGAGGTGAATGCCTTGTCCGATGATGCGTGGGTAGATTACATAGTCGTGGATGATGCGCAGCACCAACAGGAAAATGAGCACGGCGGTGACCTGCCCGGCGGAGTAGAAACTGGCGACGATGGCCGCGAGCACCGCGACGGCGAGTGGCCCGGCGAGTGGGATGAATTCCAGCAGCCCGGCGATGACACCGAGCACCAGCGAGTAGCGCACCCTGATCAGCATAAAGCCGGCGGTGCAGACGACACCGATCAGGGCGCACGCGATTAACTGCGCGCGGATGTAGGCGGCGAGCGTGCTGTTGATGTCCTGAAAGAACTCGTCGCCACGCCAGCGGAGTCGACCACGCGGCAGCATCTTCAGCGCCGACTGGCGAAAGTTGTCCGCATCTTTCAGAAGGAAGAATCCGAGGATCGGGATCAGCACCAGCCACGGAATGTATGTTGCCAAATGAATCAGACCTTGCAGCCCTTCACCTGTGCTGTAATTCTCGACCGCTTCGAGCGCTCCGTTGACCGCGTTGTTAGCGGTGGTGCGCAGACCGGGCGGAAACTGCATGCGGTCGTACAGTCGGTTCAGGCTGCCGGCGCGCGCCCTCGCGTCGGTCAGGTAGCGGGGGGCCGACTGCGTAAAGTCCGAAAGTTGTTTGCCGACGCTCGGCAGCAGCAGGTAGATGGCGGTGCCGAGCGACCCGAAGATAACCAAATAGACGATACCGATGGCCAAGACGCGCGGGACTTCGCGCTTGCTGCTCTTCGGCTTGAAACTATTCCGCACCAATTCGACGAGCGGCGCGATCAGATAGGCAAAAAAGACCGACAGCACGACCAGCAGGATCACGCCTTCGAGCGCGTACAGCATCCAGATCATCCCGGCGACCGCGAGCACGATAAAGATGATGCGCAAGATAGAGCGCGTCTGCGACCAGGACGCTTCCGCCGCCGACTCCGCCGCCGCCGTTGTAATCTCATTGATTTCCTGTCGATTCATCATGTGCTGCTCAGCCATCGTTCCCGCCTTTCCCTCGCTCCCCACCGCTTAAAAAGTTACATCCGCAAGCTTACTCTCCGGCTCGGATACCGGAGTCGTCCGCCGGATCATGATGCAACATTCCACGAGGCAAAAACAATCATCCCGAACGCTCAGGTTAAGCTGCTCAATGAGAGCGGAGCGATCAGCGAGGCAGCTCGAATCTGTTGTTAGGTGCCGCCCTTGCTGGAATCCATGTAGAAGTGAACGATCTCCCACGCTTTCTCTAAACTTATTCCGTTATGCTGGTCGATGGCTAGAGGGTGCTCTGTTGACTCCACTTCGATACTCGGACGCAATTCCTCACCCCTAAAATACGCCATTGTCTGTTGAAGAAGTGTTTCCTCTTCATAATACGCAATGTTCGTACATAGCCAGCCGAAGAATGGACCTATTTCGCTGGAATCAAACTTCTCCAGATACGTGTAGTAATTCTCCCGCTTCTGCGACATCCAGACGCCAAAGCCAAGACTCTTTTGGTAATCATAAATAGGTATTTCGATGACGCCGCGGATAAAGAAATCTTCGTTATCTATAGATACAGGTGTCGGAAGTAAGCTCGATCCGACCATCACGTTCCTCTTCTGGCACATCCCAATATTGATCGGGATAGTCCATCCCAATATCTGGTAGATCTTCGTGTACTTCGCCGCAGGTTGAACAACGATAGCTCAAAGTATTATAGGCACCCAACGCTCACGTTGAGCGGCGCGCACGTACCCTGATTTTCAGGAGACACGTGGCACGCCCGCGCGAGCGTGCTGTTAGGCTCTTTCGACATGCGGAGATGGTTTGTCTTCTTGCGGTATACGCACCGATGACGGAACTAGCTTTCCGCCATACCGTTTTTGCCTTTCGACTGCCAGCTTAAATATCTTCTCAAAATCGTTCCCACACTCGGCTTCAATTTCTTTGCGTATCTTGCGTACTTCTTCAACTATCGGGTCTTCCCACATCTCATACCTCCGTTAATTCTTCGGGCGTACATATTGTCGGTGTATGCACGCCAAGACGGTCGTTAATATCACGCACGATCTTGCGTACCCGCCCGCTTGCAATATGTTTACAATTCCAACTGAGCAAGTAATCCATTCTATGCCAAGCGGCTACGGCCAAATGAAAGGCATCGACCTTTGACTTCTCTGGCATCTGGATCACAGCAAAGTAATTCTGGGCCAAATCCTTAACTTCGTTGCTCACCTCCAGCACAGCGAAATCTTTGATTACCTCAAGGCGCTTCTGTGCATACATCGCGTCTCCTCTTTCAGCTTCTTGAATAACGAAGTCCGAGACAAAACAGTTTACGTTAGGGCGGACCTGTTCCCACCACTCGACTGATAGTTGCTGATGGCTCGCAACTATCAGGTCACGGCTTGGTTTCGCAGTCAAGTAGCTGATGATGCTGGTTTCTATGTACACAGAAGGTTGCATGTAGTGAGTATAACAAACGTCCCTAGCATTGACCCGAGTGCGAAGTGTAGAGCCTAACAACCGGCTGAAGCGGCAGCGTCAGGCCGTTCATGGTTGAACTGCCGCCCTCGCCTGGCAACCGTCAAAAGTCGCTTTCGTCGCCTGATTCGTCGCTGGTTTGCAGGTGCGGCGCGGACGGCTCCCAGACCATCCCGATCCACTCTTCGGTCGCATTCAGCAGTTGCAGCGCGGCGAGTGGCTGCGCCGGATTGCGCTCAAGACGCAGCACCTCAGCGATGGTTTGCAGTTGTTGACCCTGCGCGCTGAGCACCATCAGTTGAACGCGGCTGCCGACGCTTGGCAGTTGATTAAGGTGGACCAGCGCGCCCTGCGGCCCGACGTTCTCCGTCTCGCCATCGACGACGATGTGCTTGCCTGACGTGTCGTCGTCCCACTCGGCACGCACCGGTAGGTTGATCATGTAACGCGGTCCTGACCGATGCTCGATTGTGAAGTTGGCAGACATTTCGTTCTCTCCCTCATCAGGTGAAATCCGTCTCCCACTTGCGGTTGAGGGCAAGCGGCGAGGGGGAAGCGCCGGTGTGAGCGACGCCAGCGTTTCGGGGCAAGCGAAGGCTTGTGGCAAGTGGGTTTTCAAGGTACTCAACAGTGACAGGTAAATCGTAACAGGTGACAGGACAGAGCCAAGCGATTGCGGATTGCGGATGAGCAAACCAACTCGCGATTCTTTAGTGTGCTTCTCCCATTCCGCAATCCGCAATTATCTTGTCACCTGTCACCTGTCACCTGTCACTTCTTCTATTCTTCCTCATGCACGCGCAGCTTTTCGAGCACCGAGAAATCTTCGAGCGTCGTGACGTCGCCCTGCACCCCGCCGCTCGTCGCAATTTCCCGCAACAGACGACGCATGATCTTACCCGACCTTGTCTTCGGCAGTTGGTCTGAGAAGCGTATCTCTTCAGGCCGGGCGAGCGCGCCGATCTCTTTCGCGACGTGGCGGCGCAACTCTTCCTTTAACCCATCGGTCGCCTTGCGGTCGCCTTCGAGCGTGACGAAGGCGATGATGGCCGAGCCTTTAATCTCATCAGGGCGCGCGACGACCGCCGCCTCCGCGACCGCCGCGTGCGAGACCAGCGCGCTCTCGACCTCCATGGTGCCGAGGCGGTGGCCGCTGACGTTAATCACATCGTCCACGCGGCCCATGATCCAGAAATATCCATCGGCGTCACGCCGCGCGCCGTCGCCCGCGAAATAAACGCCGTCGATCTCCGACCAGTATGTCGCGCGGTAACGCTCGTCGTCGCCCCAGATGGTTCTGAGCATCGACGGCCACGGGCGCTTGATGACGAGATAACCGCCCTCGTTCGGACCGACCGGCGCGCCGCTCCTGGTCATCACGTCGGCCTCGATGCCGGGCAGTGGCTTGGTCGCCGAACCCGGCTTCGTCGGCGTCGCGCCAGGGAGCGGGGCAATCATCATCGCCCCCGTCTCGGTCTGCCACCACGTATCGACGATGGGGCAGCGACCCTTGCCGATAATCTCGCGATACCACATCCACGCCTCCGGGTTGATCGGCTCGCCGACCGTGCCGAGCAGCCGCAGCGAAGTGAGATCATGCTTCAGCGGCCACTGCTCGCCCCATTTGATGAAGGCGCGAATCGCTGTCGGCGCGGTGTAGAAGACGCTCACGCGGTGACGCTCGATGATGCGCCAGAAGCGATCCGGCTCCGGGTAATTCGGCGCGCCTTCGTACATCACCACGGTCGCGCCGTTCGACAGCGGCCCGTAGACGACGTAACTGTGACCCGTCACCCAGCCGATGTCGGCGGTACACCAATATGTATCTTCGTCCTTCAAATCAAAGACCCACTTGGTCGTCAAGTGAGCTTGCAGCAGATAGCCGGCAGTGGTGTGCAGAATGCCCTTCGGCTTGCCGGTCGTGCCCGACGTATAGAGGATGTAGAGCGGGTGCTCGCTGTCGAGTTCTTCTGCCGGGCAGTGCGCGTCGACCGTCTCGATGACTTCGTGCCACCAGTGATCGCGCCCCGCCTCGATGTGGACGCGCGTTCCCGTGCGCCGCACCACGATGCAGGTTCGCACTGACGGCGTCTCTTTAACCGCCTCGTCGACGGTGGGCTTCAACTTCACCTCCGCGCCGCGCCGCCACCCGCCGTCGGCGGTGACGACCAGCTTGCAACCCGCGTCGTTGATCCGATCTCTGAGTGAGTCCGCCGAGAAGCCGCCGAAGATGATCGAGTGGGTCGCGCCGATCCGCGCGCACGCCAGCATCGCCATCGCGAGTTCGGGAATCAGCGGCATGTAGAGCGCCACGCGGTCGCCCGTCTGAACCCCAAAGCGTTTCAGCACGTTCGCGAAGCGGCAGACTTCGGTGTGCAGTTGCAGGTAAGTGAACGTGCGCTGCTCACCCGGCTCGCCCTCCCAGATAAGCGCCGCCTTGTTGCGCCGCCACGTTTCAAGATGTCGATCAAGACAGTTGTCAGAGACGTTGATCTTCCCGCCGCCGAACCACTCGGCGTGCGGCGCGTCCCACTTCAACACCGTGTCCCACTTTTTGAACCAGTGAAGCTCTTCGGCCATCCGCGCCCAGAAGTTGTCGGGCGACTCGGAGGCCTCGGCGCGTAGCCGCTCGTACTCCTCCGCCGAGCGGATGTGCGCGCCCCGCGAGAAGGTTTCCGGCGGCGCGAAGACACGGTCTTCGTGAAGCGTTGATTCGATGTTGGACGTGACGGAAGACATGTGCGTCAATCACCCTCCTGCTGGAACAATGATGTGTGAAAATTTGGTCGGAAATGGATTCGCTCGACGGCACCTCTGTGTACCACAGAACGTCCTGACGCGCCAACGGATCGCCCGTACGACGAGCATGTTGCGCCGAGACTGCGAATCAAAACCTCACCACCAAGGCACACAGGCACAAAGGGAAAAGACCACTAATCTTGGTGTCTTTGTGACTTTGTGGTAAATCTTTTTCATGAACAAGCTGAACTTCTCGTTGTTGTTAATCTTTACCGTATCATTCGTTGTCACCGCCGTCGCACAGCAGCGCGACGAGCGCCTGTGGAAGCGCGCGCAGGAGTTGCAGCGTCGGGCGATTGTGGTCGACGGTCATAACGACATCACTTCGTTCATGACCGACGAGGATTACGACCTCGGCGTCTCTTCCACGGGTAAGTATCACACCGACATCGCGCGGATGAAACAGGGCGGGGTGACGGCGCAGTTCTTCGCGGTCTACGTCGACCGCAAGTACGTGAAAGAGGGTGGGTCGGCGCGGCGCGCGTTGGACATGATCGATCAGGTCTACCGCGCAGCGGAGCGCCACCCGAACGACATCATGATGGCTACTTCCGCCGCCGACATCCGCCGCGCCGAGCGGGAAGGAAAGATCGCGGCGCTGATGGGCATCGAGGGCGGCCACGCGATTGAAAACTCGCTCTCCGCGTTGCGCGATTTCTACCGCCTTGGCATCCGCTACATGACGCTGACGCATAACAACACCAACGACTGGGCCGACGCCTGTTGCGACGAAGCACGCCACGCGGGGCTATCGGAGTTCGGCAAAGAGGTGGTGCGCGAGATGAACCGCATCGGCATGTTCATCGACATCTCGCACGTCTCCGACGAAACGATGAACGACGTGCTCGACATAACGAGCGCGCCCGTGATCGCGTCGCACTCTTCGGCGCGGGCGCTCGCCGACCACCGGCGCAACATCCCCGACGATGTTCTGCGCCGGGTCGCCAAGAACGGCGGCGTCGTCATGGTTAACTTCTTCCCGGGCTTTATCGACCAGCAGGTGATTGACGCGACGAAGGCGCGCGCCGCGCGGTACGAAGCGGAACTGGCCAAGCTGCGCGAACAAATCAAAGATGACCCGAAGCGTTTAGATGAAGAAGAGAACAAGCTTTATCGTGCGGGGCTGCCGGTCACGCCGCTGTCCAAATTGATCGACCATATCGACCACATCGTCAAGGTCGCCGGCATCGATCACGTCGGCCTCGGTTCCGACTTTGACGGCGTACCGATTCTCCCTGAAGGCATGCAGGACATCGCGCAACTCCCGAACATTACCTACGAGCTTTTACGGCGTGGCTACAACGAACGTGACGTGCGCAAAATTTTGGGCGAGAATCTGTTGCGCGCCTTCGCGGAGGCGGAGCGCGTCGCCAACTCTTCGAGTCGCGGCGTCAGCGGCGAAGGCTCGTTGCGGCGCATCACTCCGGCGGCGAAATAGATCATTAAGCAGGCAATCGTAACAATTCAAAGTCGCGTGCGGAGACAGTGAACGAGCGCAAGCTTGCAACGCCCCTGAAGTGAGGCAGTGCAGGCTTGCGCTCTTTTGCTTTTAACAGTCAGCCGTCGCGGTCAGTGATTCGGCGTCCCCTTCTGCTTGGGCTGCTTCGGAACATTGGTGTTGGACGGAGTGCCGCGCTCACCCGCTCTCTCCGCCGGTTTCCGTTCGGGTTGCGGTCGTCGCTTCTTTTCGCCGTCGCTTTCGTCAACGCGTTTCTTTTCCTTCATCACAGAACCTGTCCAGTCAAATTACTGAAGTCGCCGATAGGTGACTACGAGCGACGTGTGCTGCCCGTATCGTCTCGGTCGCTGATGCCGCTCGGCATCGTTGTCTCGCCCACGCTGTCGGTGTCGGTGATGTCGTTAATCGGGGCGGTGCTGGAGCGGCTGGTGTCGGCGTTCCCCAGCGACGCGCCGCTTGTGCCGCCGCCGATATTGGTCGTGCCGCCGCCGCCGAGCGGGCTAGGTTCGCTGCTGCCAACAAAATCGTCGTCACCGAGACTGCTTCGGTCGTTGTTCATTTCCGTTTCCTCCATCAGTAAAAGTATTTGGGGCTGACTCCGTGGCCGGTGCGATCCCAAGCCGGAGTGAGTGTTGCGATTTCGTTCTTCGTCTTTCGGAAATACCTCTTGTGTTCAAGTGCTGTGCCGCGCGCTTAAGTAGTAAGGCAAAAGTAAAAAGGGAACTGGCAAAAGTGAAAGCTATTGAGGAATAGATGTTAGATTTTAGATGCTGGATGTTAGTCAAGACCAGGTAGGTAGTATTGCCAACATCTGACATCCGGCATCTGACATCTATTTCATTCAACCCGCACTCCGAAAACCTTTTGCCTGAGTACGTATCATGCCTAAAGCCGTACATCGAATCAAAAGTCGTACACCGTCGGGCGGGGCGCTGTGGCGACGAGGCGGTCCGGTGGAGGCGCATCCCCGCTTCTCTGCCGCGTGTTATACTTCTGCTTCCGAATTAACACTGATGGACAGAGCCGGAATCTACATTCACATCCCTTTCTGCCGCGCGCGCTGCTCGTACTGCGACTTCGCCACCGGGACATACGAGGGCGCGCTCGCCGAGCAGTACGTCTTCGCCTTAGTCAGAGAGGTCGGGGTGTTCGTCGGGCCGACGGAGACGCTTGAAGTTGATACGATCTTTTTCGGTGGCGGCACGCCGAGCCTGCTGTCACCGGCGCAACTGGGCCGCATCCTCGAAGCGATCCGACGCCGTTTCCGTATCACCCGCGGCGCCGAGGTCACGATGGAGATGAATCCGGGGACGGTGACGCCGGAAGGGTTGCGCGAGTTCCGCCGACTCGGCGTCAACCGCGCGAGCTTCGGCGCGCAAACCTTTGACGACCGCGAGCTGGCTCGACTCGGGCGCACACATACCGCCGGGGACGCGCGGTGCACGTTCGTTGATTTACACGACGCCGGATTCAGTAACGTCAGCTTCGATTTGATCGCGGGACTGCCGGAACAGACACTCGCCGCGTGGTCACATAATCTCGACGAAGCGCTCGCGCTCCGACCCGTGCATCTTTCGCTCTATCTTTTGGAGGTGCATACGGGCACGCCGCTCGCCGACCAGATCAAGCGCGGGATGTGGCGCGAGCCGGACGCCGACCTCGCCGCCGAGATGTACAGCCTGATGGTCGAGCGGACGCGCCACGCTGGCTATCGACAGTATGAGATTTCAAACTTCTGCCGGCCCGGCTACGAAGCGCGCCACAACACGAAATACTGGACGGGCGCGCCCTACTATGGTTTCGGCTGTTCGTCGCATTCGTTCGACGGCACGGGCGCGCGTTGGTCGAACGAGCGCGACACCAAGCGCTACGTCGAGATGATCGAGGCCGGCGAGAGTCCGATTGTGGAGCGCGTGGAATTGGACGCCCGCGCGATGAGTGCCGAAGCGATTTTCCTCGGCCTGCGGCTGCTCGAACGCGGCGTCAACCTTGCCGAACACCGCGCCCGCTTCGGCGCCGACGTGCGCCAAGAACACGGCGACGACCTTGAACGATTCACCGACGCCGGTTTGATCGAACTGCGCGGCGACGTGTTGAGACTTACTCAGAGCGGCGCGCTACTCTCGAACGAAGTCTTCGCCGCTTTCGTCTGACCCATGATGGAAATAGTTTTGGATGGTGCATATTGGAGGACTCGAGACGATTTCTACGAAGACTTCCTTAAAGCTGTTGGCGCTCCCGAATGGCATGGACGCAACCTCAACGCTCTAAATGATAGCATCGGCACGGGCAGCATTAACGAAGTGGAAGTCCCTTATGTCGTAATAGTCAGAGGTCTTTCGTCAATGTCTCCTGAAGCGCGTCAGATGGTCGAACTTTTTTGTGGGCTTATTCGAAACCTCCGTGGAGAGGGCATCGAGGTTGATGTCCAGTGTGAATAGCATAAGCCATTAAGCGTGCCGTCGTCTTTTGTATCTCATGGAACTTATTGATTTCCGCAGTGACACCGTGACGAAGCCGACGCCGGCGATGAGGCGCGCGATGGCCGAAGCCGACGTGGGCGACGACGTGTACGGCGAAGACCCGACGATCAACCGTTTGCAGGAGCGCGTCGCCGAGGTCTTCGAAAAAGAGGCCGCGCTGTTTGTGCCGACCGGCACGATGGGCAATCAGATCGCCGTCAAGCTGCACACACGCCCCGGCGCGGAGGTCGTCATCGAAGAGCGCGGGCACATCTTCAATTACGAGATGGCGGCGATGGCCGCCGTCTCCGGGACACTCGCGCGGCCCGTCACAAGCGGCGACGGCAGCGGCATCCTGACATGGGACGAAATCAAAGCGGCGCTGAGAGTCGGCGGCCCGTATTACGACTCCTCAACCGGATTGATCGCGCTCGAAAACTCGCACAACCTCGCGGGCGGAACGCTCTTGCCGCGTGCGCGCACCGAAGAGATTTGCGAGAGGGCGCACGCGCTTCAGATTCCGGTGCATCTCGACGGCGCGCGCATCTTTAATGCCGCCGCCGCGCTCAATGAAACGGTCGCGGCGCTCGCGCGTCCCGTCGACTCGGTGATGTTCTGCTTCTCGAAGGGATTGGGCGCGCCGGTCGGCTCGATGCTGTTGGGCGCGCGTGATTTCATCGAAGAGGCGCGCCGCTGGCGCAAGCTGCTCGGCGGCGGGATGCGTCAGGCCGGCGTGCTCGCCGCTGCCGCGGTCGTCGCTTTGGAAGAGACGCCGCCGCGCCTCCACGAGGACCATCACAACGCGCGCCGCTTAGCCGACGGACTCGCGGATATTCCCGGCGTCCGCGTTGATCCTGAAAAAGTTGTGACCAATATCGTCATCTTCGACGTTTCAAAAACCGGTCGCGCGGCGGACGAAATTTGCGACACGCTCCGGCGCGATTACGGCGTGCTCGCCTCCGGCTTCGGCTCGTCAATCAGAATGGTCACGCACTACGACGTGACGCGCGCCGACACGGACACCGCGCTCAATGCGTTGCGCGGAACAATGGACAGTAGACAGTGACCAGTGGTCGGCGGTCAGTGGTCAGTAGAAAAACATCGAGGATGAATCAGGCTTCATGTCAGTTCAGTGACCACTGCTCACTGCTCACTGCTCACTGCTTATGACATCAATGATAATTGCCATTGACGGCCCGTCGGGTGCGGGCAAGTCAACGCTCGGTCGCATGATCGCGCGCGAATTCAATCTGCTCTACATTGACACCGGCGCCATGTACCGCGCGGTCGCGCTCGCGGTGACCGAGTCGGGCGTGAGCACCAGTGATCGGGCGGCGGTCGCCGAGGTGACGGGTCGCGCCGTGATTAACTTGCGGGGTGACCCCGATTCGTTGCGGGTGATGCTCGACGGTCGCGATGTGTCCGACGAGATTCGCTCGGAGCGCATCGGCCACACGGCGTCGGTCGTCTCCGCGATTCCTGAGGTGCGGCGCGAGTTGGTGCGACGCCAGCGCGAGATGGGCGCACGTTCAGGCGGCGTCGTGCTCGACGGTCGCGACATCGGCACGGTCGTATTCCCCGCCGCCGCCGTCAAGTTCTTTCTCACTGCCGTACCTGAAGCACGCGCCAAACGCCGCTACGACGAAGAGCGCGTCAAAGCACAGGAGCATACCTTCGAGGACACGCTCGCTGACATCAACGCCCGCGACCGCCGCGATTCGACCCGTGCCGACTCGCCGCTCGCCATCGCTGAAGACGCCGTCGTGATCGACACCACAGAGCTTTCCATCGAAGATGTTTTCGCCCGCATGGTCGACGTGATCCGCGACCGGCAGCAGGCGGGCGGCCAGAACATGAGTCTTTAACTGAGAGATTACTGCAATAAGACGAAACTTCTTGTCAGTCTTCTCAGACCTCCCGTAGAGTGCCTGCGCTACATATACTCACGAGCGAAAGCTTCACACCTTTCGCCACTTCCTAATATCAGCGTCTGCGACGACGAATAAGTTAAGTTTAAGCACCATAACGCGGAATTTTTCTGCCATGCACTTTTGCATCGACAGAACATCACACCGCTCCTCAATAAATTGGCTCGCCAGCCAGAGGCATCGGCAGCGGCAACTCTGCGCTCTTTGCTCTCACAGGCACGAGCGGCTCACCGCGCCAGCAGCAGACCACATTGGCGAGTGTGTTGGCGTTCTTCAGAGCGAACGTCGGCGCGACGGCAAACACGACTTACAACAAGAACTTCGACACGCGGTTCGCGTTGCCTCCTGTGGTGACATCGGTGACGCGGGTGGAGCGCGGGTTCACGCCGTCGCCAGCGGAGACGGTGACGAAGGCGTTCGATGATTTCAATCAGTCGCCGGGCACGCCTTACTGCGGCGTCTTCGGCAGGTCGTGCGGCGGCACAGTCACGGCCACTGCCAACACGGTGTCGGGGCACAAGCGATATAGCCTTAATCGTGCCGAAGTCTGTCTCATTCCAAATCAGAGAGGAAGCCCGATGCGCGTGAGAACGATTCCCCTGTTTCTCCTGACATTGTTATTTGTCTTTACCTTCCCCGTCCCGGCGAACGCCCAAACATCAGTTGCCGGATCTGCTTCTCAACCGACGCACACCGTTAGGATTGATTTCAACCAGCGCGTCAGGATGCGCGACGGCGTCGAGCTTTCCGCAGACGTGTACCGCCCGGATGCCGATGGTCGCTTTCCCGTGATCCTCAATCGCACGCCGTACACGAAGACGGGGGCGCTCAGTGGCGGACGCTACTACGCCGCGCGCGGGTACGTCTATGTTGCGATGGACGTGCGTGGGCGCGGCGATTCGGACGGCAAGTTTGTGCCGTACCGCAACGACGGGCGCGACGGCTATGACGCGATTGAGTGGTCGGCGGTGCAACCGTGGTCGACCGGCAAGATCGGAACCATCGGCGGCTCGTACAACGGGCGCATCCAGTGGCTCGCCGCCGTCGAACAGTCGCCGCACCTGACGACGATGATCGCGCTGGTACTCATGTCATAAGCCGTGCCGAACCAATCACCTAAGATAGTGGTGCGCGAGATAAGAGCGCGCGCGGCCGTTCGCCCCGCCGCCCTCTTGGAACTCCTGCGCCGGGATCAGCAGCGTAGTAATGAAGCTGCTCCCCTTCTGCTATGTGCGTTCGGGCGTGCCTGTTCAATATCGTGTGAAGCGGATGCCGACCACGCTGGCGATTGACGCAACCGTCGTCGGGCGTCCCGTCGTGGACACGTTCGCCGAGCGGAACTTACCTGCGCATCTGTTGCCGGTCACGATCACCGGCGGGCACAAGGCGCACTCGGAAGCGGGTGGCCGACACGTGCCGAAGCGCATCCTGGTGTCGACGCTTCAGGTGGCACTGCAAAACCAGCGGTTGCGCATCGCTGCCAAACTGACGGAGGCGGCGACGCTCCAAAAAGACTTGCAGGACTTTCAACTGACGTTCACGGAAAAGCCAATGACACGTATGAGGGGCGCAAGGGCGCGCACGATGATTTGGTGTTGGCGGTGGTGCTCGCGCTATGCGCATGAACATACGCATGCACAAGCCATTGTGGTAACGATGCCGGGCACCAAGATTCATCGTTCAGCGGGCACTTAGCCCAGAAGTCAAACCTTTGTTCGAAAATCAGTGGGGCCCGTCTGGTTAATGATCAGACGGGCCCCATATTTCGGTCGCTCGCTTAAGTTGTGACAGGAGCGACTACCTTGTTTGTATCCGCGGTCTTAAAGTGCCACGTGGGATGGATGGCATCAAGGCCCGTGCCACTGCGGGCAGCCTGATGTCAGCCGTAAAAAGCGCCTATCTGGAAAGGGCGTCCCGTCGTGCTGACAGATTCTGTTAACTGCCGAAAACAAAAAACGGCACGGCTTTACCGAGGAGCAATGAGAGCATGATGCGAGTCTAAGCTACTCGATGGTTGAAGTGGGCTTGGAGATGGCT
>JACDEG010000400.1 GCA_013816505.1 Pyrinomonadaceae bacterium
CCCCAGGACCAGCAGGCGATGAAAGTTTCCACCGGGCTTCCAACCGGATTCATTCCAGCCGCACCGTAGCCGCGCAACACCATCGGTCGGATATAACATTCCTCAAGTTTGTTCTTCTCAACCACCGCTGCGCAGACTGCGGCAAGTTCTTCCGGTTCGACTAATGGCTCCATTCGATAAATACGACAGGAATCGGCAAGCCGTTGGAGATGGTCATCGAGTCGGAAGATCGCGGGTCCGTCGGGCGTGGCATAGCAGCGAATGCCTTCAAAAACAGATGAGCCGAATTGAACGGCGAGACTCAGGACGTGGACTTTGGCTTCGTGCCATCGAAGAAACTCTCCATCACGCCAAATCCAATCTGCTTCGGTAAGTAGCGTTGACATGCGTTCTCCTGGAAAACGAACAAGCTTCGTATTGATTTATCATTGAAGAATAGGGATTGTAACTCATCTTCCCAAAGACTTGCAGAAGAAGCTAAAGTACCTTGGTTTTTGAGATCAGCGGGCGGGTGTATTCGATCATCCGTCTTCGGGCTGAGATCGGCTCGACGGCGAATAAGGAAATGCTCGCCCGTGAAGTTGCGCTCACGTCCTGCGAACTGCCGCGCTATCGCAATCGCAGTCTTGCCCTTGAGGAAGCCGATCACCGAAGCCACCACGTACTTCGGCGGAATCGGGATGCAGATGTGAACCTGGTCTGGCATCAAGTGTCCTTCGATGATCGGGCATTCTTTCTGCCGCGCCAGTTCGTGAAAGATGTCGCCCAAGTGTTTGCGAATATTCCCAAACACGTACAGTTTCGTCCGACTCGGACGGGCCTGTACCCCGTCTTCGTAGGTTTTTGGGCACCCAACCAGGACGCCTGGATTCACGTCGATCATGTGCGTTTAGAGTCCCCGTGCCGAGACGTTAACACGAACCCCGCCGGACAGTAACAATCAAACATTGCGCTCGCCGTTACATCCAAGGTGCCAACGCGAGGAGGGTTTTGCGGTGACAGAACTGAACCAGGAAAATTTGCGGAGCGTGTATTCGGAGGTCTGCAAGAGCTACCACGCGATAGCAGACTTTCGGGCGAAGCTACTGGCTCTTCTCCCGATTGCGTCCGGGGCGGGCGGACTGCTGATTCTCGCCGAAAAGGACACGGTGAAGGACTTCCTCGGTCCGATTGGTGTCTTCGGCGCCGCGGTCACGCTGGGACTATTCGTCTATGAACTCCGTGGCATTCAACGATGCAAGGCGCTGATCAAAACGGGCAAGGATATCGAGACAGTGATGGGGGTGGCCGACGGGCAGTTCGGCTCGAGGCCGAAAAGCAACGCGGGCGGTTTAATTAGCGCCGAGACCGCGGGGTGGATCGTGTATCTAACAGTGCTGGCCGCGTGGTGCTACTTGGCGGCGGTAGGCTTCATCGGCTGAATGGTCGGCGCCGTCGGTGGCTGCACAAGCAACAAGGTGCAGACAGTCCAGTTAGCACGTACGTATTATCTGAGGTGTCATTACGGAGTAACTGTAATTTGGCCCACACGGTTAGGATCTGTGGTTAGCGAGCATTTGGAAGGGTTGATGTAATAGTAGGTTTCGGGTGCGGCAATCATCTTCGAAAACGTGTGCGTATAGAACGCCGGAAAAGGGTCGTGAAGGTGTGGATTGGTAGGATCCACCAAAGTCTTCCTCCTGTCGTGGAGTTCCTCTGACCAGGTGAAGAGGTTTTTGGAATAAGGTGCTGGGTTACCCGCCAAGCCCGTTCGGCTGGGATCAAGCATGGCAGCCGCTGCGCCGGTACCGAGGGAATGATAGATCTCCCACAACGGCTGCTCATAGAGTTCGATGAAGACTCCATTAGAGTTAATGGTCAGGTTCCAGAGTGCCGACTCAACGCCGGGCGACTGAACGCTGGCCAGGGGGTCCAGCTCACTTGGGTTACGGGTTTGGAATCCCATGATCTGCGAGAAGAGCGTCCCTTCCGCCACGGCCCATCTGTTGGGACAGCCGGGACCCCGGTCGCCGTTAGTGCCGACTGGAATGGGAAAGAGTGCCTGTTGCGTCAAAGGATCGACAGCCACAGCCTGCGAACAGTCGGCAGTTAGGTCGGTATCGTCTGGCAAGCGACCGATCCCGCTGTGTTGGGGCACGAAGAGCTTTCCCGCGACTAGGTCATTCAGCGCCCCGAGTGGGTCAATGAAGCGTCCATCTCGCCCCTCCTGGAGAATCGTCTCGGTCTGTATGGTGCGTCCAAGGTCATCCGAGGTCACTCCGGGCGGGTCCGCAAGGTTATTGAGCTGCTGGTCTTGGAGAGAATCCCCTTCGAAGTTGGTTTCGCTCTCAACCCTTGGAAACCCGTCTTGAATTAGTTGGTACCCCATCGATTTCCTCTGGTAGAAGGCGTTGTAAATCGTATTTCCCACGACCCGGTAGTATTGGTAAAGGCCGTCGGGTGTATAGTCGGCCTCCTCGGCCCATGTCTTCGAATTACACAGACAATCATCCCGTCCGACGGTATCTAGAACGCCATCGCCGTTCCCGTCATAGCATCTCTTGGGCAGGCGCGCTTCAGAGGAGAGTAAATTGGAGCCTGAGATCTTCACGTGAGCCAATGCCTGAAACCAACGTGAGTCGCTCGCAACGTGGGCTGCCATTGCACTGATCATTGCGACGTAGAGATCTCGGTAGTTGGTGTCCATGGGTGAGCCGAGGGTAAAGTCGAATCCGCAGTTGTTTCCGGGAGGTGATGCCTCGCTGCCCCAGTCCTTAAAGGTGTGCGGAGTTACCGGACCTGGGGCCGCCGGACCGGCATAGTTGTTGAAGATCCAAGTTGGTGTGCCTGCCTTTGCTGCCCGCACATCCAGAGTAAAGAGCTTACCGTTGGTGACCGCCTTATTCATTTCTCTGTCGAGATCGTCCCAACGGAATTCGATCACGCCCTGATTATCGATCTGAATGTCGCTCCAGTTAATGCGTATGATTATGCCGGTGAGGTCCGGATTGCTCCAGGTCGTGTCGAGTGTCCCGAGGGTTGCTCCTTCCCCTGGGCAGAGTTTGTACGAGTTTCCGTCCAGCGAGTTGACCTGCAAAGGAGTGCATGGAGGGTTTGCCGTCTCGCAGGTGCATGTCTCCGTTGCCAGTTTTTGGACGAAGCCCGGTTCATTTGGACCCAGCGCGAAGATTCCCGACACCGCTTTACGACTCGGTCCCGTGAACTCGTTGGGATCAGTCGCGGCGAATGCATGGTCCAAATCATTGTCATTGATCCCGCATGGATCAGAGTTGGGGAATTGACTGGTGTCGCCGATCCGGACAATCGAATCTGTTTTGGACAGATTCACCCACTGAATCCTTTCGCCCGCCCGAATGTTGACCGGATTCGGCGAGAACGTCCCGTCCGCATTTACGGTCACAGACACGGCCGTGGTTGTACATGCACTCACCGCGAATATTGCACAAGCCACAACTAAAGCAATCACGACGTGAGGTCGTCCAGCACTCAGCATAAATGGAATGTTCTGCATGGTATCTTCCTTTCCATCAGACGGTGTCGCCTGACACTCGCTATTGCTCCAAAACGGAGTCAAAGCCTATCGAGTAGGTTTTACCTTATTGAGTGAAAAAAAGTCCTTTGGAAAAAATGAGGAAGTTGTGAGGCGTAATAGGGCGCTCAATGTCCGGTAAGAGCGGACATTTTTATGAGTTTCGCGGCGACTTTTGTTTAGACACAGAACAACCGTGATCATTTATATTAGTCACTGCTTAGCGGCACAGTACCGTTAAGCAGGATGTACAAGTTACGGGAAGACCTCATGTTCGGAGTCGCACCGAACGCATCCCGGTGTTAAACCGAGGACTCTAGCTAACTGCGTTAATGTAGTCCTCACAGGCATTCACTCCGCTTCATTACGCAAATCGAAAAAAGAAGATGGCGACAAGGAATAGCGAGAGTTCTCGCCCATAATCTTGAGCGGGCGAGGCTGGATTCGAACCTGCTTTACCATGTACTCCCATCCGGCATTCGCCATCTTCAAAAGTCATCGCAAGCGGAGCCGACAAAAATTTATCGAGATACGGTTTCTACCTTAACAGGGTGGATGTAATCCCGATGAGCATTCGGCTCCGCTCGCGTTCGTTCAAGTTAAAGCGTCACGGCTTCAAGGACGCTTACCCAGTGTCCGTCGTTCAGGCGACCTTCGGCGAATTCAGCGATTAAACTGAACACAGCATCGGAGAAGCCGCCGGTGTTGAGGATGTCCTCGCGCTCTTTCGCCTGCACCGTGCCATAAGGCTGGATGTCAATGCAGACCATCCGCGCTTGGCGGTTACGTTCCTTGAAGCGCGCCCACTCCTGCATCGTCGCGGTTGCGCTGCCGCCCCAATGACCGTAGTGCGGAGAGTCAATCCATGACTCGCTATCCGATACGTAGATAACGAGGTCGCCCGTCATCCGCCGGTTGTTCAGGTATCGAAGCGGCGCGCTACAGTTCGTACCCCCACACGGCAATTTCGCCAACTTCTCCGCGTTGGTCATCACGCTATCGCGTGGGTTGAGGCGAACTTCAACCGCGTCCGACTCGAACGGGATCACCTCGGCGCGCGGATTCTTGCGTAGCACCGTCGCCGCGATTAAAGCCGCAACATCAATGCAGCGCACGGCGGTCGTTGACCCGCGACGATGACCTGTTACAGGTGAGTGCATCGAGCCTGAGATGTCCGGGAAGACATAAACCTTACCGGCGATCTCCGGCACGTTCTCAGTGGCGATTTCCATCGCATCCTGCAATGCTTCGCGCACGACTTCCGGCACGCCACTACCTGCCGCAACGAACGCCGACATCAACTGGTACGGGAAGACACGCGCTCGACGCACGAGTTCGGGGTTGCGCAGACGGTCTGCGATGAGTTGCGTCATGCCCTTAACTTCGAAGACCCCATGTCGCGCAAACGTGTTCAAGTTCATGCGCGTCAGCGTCCACGAAGCAGTGCGCGCGATCTCCGCCCACTCGCCCCGACCGAGGTTCAGCGCGGTCAACATCTGGAACGGCACGCGCGGCACGTCCGCCGTGACGCTCGCCACACAGCCCGCGAGTGCGCTCGTCTTGAACGTCTCGAAGTCGCGGACCACCTGCGGCAATGCTTCCGCGTCGTGCGGCTTACCCGTTAGGTAGCCGTACAACGCCTCGCGCTCCGCCGTTGCGGGCTTTGGGTGGACCATCTTCAAGATGTCAGCAAACGACGGGCTGTTCCCGACAGACGCCATGAAGACATTTTCAGCCTCGCGCGCTTCAAACCACTCGCGCACGAGACGCTTTGGCGCCGTGCCGAGCGACTTGCGACCCACCACGCCCGAACGCATGATCTGCACGAAGTTGCGCAGCATCTTGCCATTGTCAATCACGCGCGGAAACACCTGCGACATAAGAACGCGATCACGCACCGAGAGCACGGCGCACAGAAGCGCGGGCATGTCCTTCATAAAGCCGCGCTCGCGGCAGAAGACAGCCGCCTTTGCGATGAACTCCGGCTCGACCTGAGCGCACAACTCAAGCACCTTCGCGAGTTGCTCCTCGGCGCTCGCATAGAACGTGTGATTCATGCAGCCCGTCGCGGCGTACTGTGCCAGAGCGTGCTTCGGCTCAAGCGCGTAAGCCGGTGCGCGCGCTTCATTGATCGCATCCGTCTTGGGCAAAAGCTTGCCAACGATTGACTGGAATAGGGTCTTGTTTGCCATCTTGACCTCCTTGGCGGGCGTCCCATTTTGGACTGTTAGCCATTAGACCCGCACCATCTGCACTCAAAAATTACTGATACCAACGTTTTTTGGGGTCATGATCTGACGCCTCCCATCGAAGAGGCGATCAGGAAGTTATGCAACCAATTGCCATGATACTGAAAGCCGTTCAAGTCACAGAAAGGTGAGAATCTG